>JANYAL010000411.1 GCA_025361325.1 Bacteroidota bacterium | reverse complement strand
GGGCATATCATCGACGCTACCGGGCAATTCATCCTGCCCGCCTGGTGCGACAGCCATACACACCTCGTATTCGCCGCCAGCAGGGAAGATGAATTCATAGACAAGATCAATGGGTTGAGCTATGCAGAGATCGCTGCCCGGGGAGGAGGCATCTTGTGTTCTGCTGCTAAGCTGAATGAAACTTCCGAAGACGAACTGTTCAGCAGCACCTGGAAAAGACTGGAGGAGATCAGCAAACTGGGCACAGGTGCCGTTGAAATAAAGAGCGGGTATGGCCTTTCAGCAGAAGGGGAACTGAAGATGCTACGGGTGATCAAGAAACTGAAGGAAAGGTCGCCGCTGAGCATTAAAGCCACATTCCTGGCTGCGCATACCTACCCGTTGGAATATAAGGAGAACCACCAGGGGTACATCGATAGCATTATCAATGATATGATGCCTGTCATAGCCGCTGAAAACCTGGCCGACTATATTGATGTCTTCTGTGAAACCGGTTTTTTCTCCCCGGAAGAGATGGAGACCATCTGCAGGGCCGGCAGCCGCTACGGGCTGAAACCCAAGCTGCATGTGAACCAGCTCAGCAGTATCGGGGGAATTGAAAGCGCCATAGCATTGTATGCAGTTTCGGCAGACCACCTGGAGACCATGACTGATCATGAGATCAGCCTGTTAAGTAATTCATCTGTAATTGGAACCCTCTTACCCACGGCCGCTTTTTTCCTGCGGATGCAGTATCAGCCGGCGCGTAAGTTGATAGAGAATAACTGTGCCATTGCATTGGCATCCGACTACAATCCCGGCTCATCGCCCAGCGGCAACATGAATTTTGTAGTAGCCCTCAGTTGCATACAAATGAAGATGCTGCCCGAAGAAGCCATCAATGCCGCCACCCTCAACGGGGCATATGCCATGGGTCTGGAAAAGGAACTGGGTAGTATAACAGTTGGTAAAAAAGCGAACCTGGTCTTTACAAAGCCAATACCCTCACTGGCCTATTGGCCTTATTCTTTTGGAACTGATTTGATTGATAAGGTGATGATCAACGGGGAAATAGTTTTTTAAGCTATCAGGATACTTGATAAACGAGTATATTGTCTTTTTTGTAAACTTTTTGTACTTTGTATATTGTGCTATGCTAAAAAAAATAATTCCAATAATGAGACATCTTATTCAGAAAACGAAGAATTTTAAGAATTTTCAACAAGAGACTGAAAATTTCAGTATTGAATGATTAAGGGGCATATTGCAACTATCACAAACTTTGGTCAAGACTTAAGTGTTGTATGTAATTTGCAGGGACAATTCATTCAATAAACACATGAACTCTGAAGAATCAAATTTTGAAAATATAGCTAACAGTATTTTTGCCGATACAAATCCTTTTCTATGTAATTGGGACAATCTAAACATGGCATCTAAGAAAGGATTGGTAAAGACCAATTTCAGGTATAATACAAACATTTTTAAATCTGTCGTGCAAAACGAAGATAATAATGTCTTTTTCCAAGGACTTATTTTAATTAAGTACTTAGTAGGTCTAATCTGGCTTTGTTATTATTTATTTACAACAAAAGATTTCATTTTCCTATTGACGATTCCGGTATCATTTGTTTTTGGCTTGATCATCGAACGATTTTGGCATATGAGGCTTTTATTAACATTGCTTTCAATCGCTATTGTAATTTTTACTGGCAAATTCCTTAATTTGAGTGGGCAGTATTATTGGTTTCTAGGATTCATGATTTTAATCTCATCACAAATCCATTCCGTTTATAACACTTTTTTAACCGAAGTATTTTACTCCACAGAAAATAAATTTTTGATTGGAATTGACAAACAATATATCGCGGAAATTTACGATTGCATAAAAAGAAGGAAACATAAAGGTCCTTTCTTTATGCACTAAGTATTTTTCTGAGTAGCAGATTAAATATCTCGCCGTTGGTTGTAGTAAATACGGCAGCTCTATATATTTAAAGTATAAATAGATAATGATAAATCAGGGTTACTTTATTGATATTTCTCAAAAGCATGACGATTTTGTTTAACTCATTATGACTAAGTTATTTGGGGAAATGGCAAAACTAAAAAATATACATCCCGGTGAAATTCTTTCAGAAGAATTCCTTGTGCCATTTAACATAACCGCCTATAAACTTGCAACGGATATTGAAATCCCCCAAACCCGTATTTCTCAAATCCTCAAAGGAAATCGAAGGATCACTGCAGACACCGCATTACGACTGGGCAAGTACTTTGGCAACTCAGCCAAATTCTGGCTTGGACTGCAAGACGATTTTGATATTGAAGAAGAATTATCAGTAAGCGCATCCGGGTTAAAATCTATTAAAGCCTTAAATACACATGTTGCCTGATTACCATAAGACCTGTTTTTACGAATTAATAGAGAGCAATAACTTTCTTAAACTTTCAATTTTAATACATAAAATTAATATTACATGAAAAATAACCTAATTTTTATAATGCTGCTCTTAACATTTTCAAGTTTTGGCCAAAAAATAGCATTGCTAAGCGAAAACTTTAAGAGACCAATATTGTATACAGATAGTGTATCTGTTGAACAAGTTTCAAATGGATATTTTGCTGTGAATGTTAAAGATTTTGACACTCTTATTGGTAGTCTTAACTATTTGAAAAATGCTCTTATAGGGCTGAGTAGATCAAAAATGAAATCCTGGGAATTCAGAGCCGGAAATACAACTTTAGAGATTACGAGCGAACCTTTCGCCTATGGTGATAAATATAATGTAGTTGCAATTTCTTCGTTTAATGACGTAAAAACATTTTTTACAATAACAACCGAAAAAAACAATAAGAGAAACTCAGGGCGAATTGAAGAGATGATAAACTATATTGCTAAGAATAGGACATTTTTTAAAAGTGCTTATGAAATAACTCCCAAATTCTATGAAGTTATTATTATAAAGGAATGAATCCCCCCAGTCGCAATTTTTGGTAGGCAATGCACGGTCAATATATAGGAATTCCAGAGACAATCATTTCATGATAATAAAATAAAACATAAGAGGAAATTAGTATGAAATCTTTAGCTGGTTTTATAACAGGTGTTATTGCGACAGTTTTAGTACTAACAGTAATTCATGCTGCAAATAAATCTGACGTTGAGATTCTCAAATCTGACGAGAAATTACCCGGACTAATTATATTTCCTCAAAAAGGAGAGTGCATAACTAAAAATGACTTAGAAATCTTCCAAATTATAAAGCCTAATATGGCATTGGCTCAATTTGGTAAATTTACTAATGAAACACTTGTCTTACTCGTCAATTACGAGGGAAAAACTTACTATGATAAACAAAAAATTCAAGTTCCCTCAAAGAAGTGTGCATGACAAATTGGGACATATCATTATCCCACCAAGTTGGGAATCAATAAGACAGTCGCAGTTTTAGTTATAGAATAGAAAAATTTAAGAAATTAAAACCAAAAGGTAGTATAACACTATCTGGATAAACAGATTTTCTGCTAAGCTGGCGGAAGCAAAAAACCAGCAGCTGTACTGACCCTTGTTCTTTCCCCCGCTACTCAACTTTAATACTTTTAATACTTCGAACCTCCCGGCCTGGTCTCTGACCGCGCGGAAGCAAGGCTTAACGGAATTCCGGTAAATATTACATTCTGTATCTTTGACTTTACATCAGCATATTGCTTCATTTCTAAAACGCTAATTCAACCCCATGCGACAATTAATAGAATGTGTTCCTAATTTTTCGGAAGGGAACGATCTTGCGACTATTAAACAGATCTCCGCTGAAATTGAATCAGTGGAGGGGGTGCGCCTGCTGAATGTAGACCCCGGTAAAGCCACCAACAGGACGGTGGTGACCTTTGTGGGAGAACCCGGGGCTGTTATTGAAGCTGCATTCAAGGCCATACGTAAAGCAGGTGAACTCATCAATATGAGTAAACACAAGGGCGAACACCCGCGCATGGGTGCTACCGATGTTTGTCCGCTGATTCCCATCGCCAATATCACCATGGAAGAAACAGCGGCTTATGCACAGCAACTGGCTAAAAGGGTGGGGGATGAGCTGCAATTGCCTGTGTACCTGTACGAAGCTGCACAGCCCGATAAAAAAAGAAATAATTTATCTGTTATTCGTGCAGGTGAGTATGAAGGATTAGCCAGGAAGATCATATTGCCGTAATGGAAACCCGACTACGGGCCGGCCGTTTTTGATGCTAAAAGAGGGGCAACCGTGATTGGTGCACGGAACTTTCTTGTGGCCTACAACGTAAACCTGAACACCACATCCACCCGCCGCGCCAATGCCATCGCATTCGATGTGCGGGAAGCAGGGCGAACGGTAGAAGAGAAGGGGGTAAAGGTTCACAAACCGGGCACCCTGAAAAGCGTGAAAGCAATCGGTTGGTACATCGAGGAATACGGCATCGCACAGATCTCCATGAACCTCACCAATATCAATATAACGCCGGTGCATATCGCCTTTGATGAAATATGCAACAAAGCGAACGCAAGGGGCATACGGGTTACCGGCAGTGAGCTGGTGGGGCTCATACCCCTGAAAGCCATGCTGGATGCCGGCCGATATTTTTTAAGAAAACAGCAGCGATCAACCGGGATAAGTGAAAAGGAATTGGTAAAGATAGCTGTCAAATCAATGGGGTTGGATGAACTAACCCCCTTTAATCCAGAAGAACGTATCATAGAATATATGCTCCAAGATAAAACAAACAACAGACTGGTCAGCTTATCGCTCAGCGATTTTGCTGATGAAACCGCCAGTGAACGCCCTGCCCCCGGCGGAGGCTCCATTGCGGCATATTTGGCAACACTGGGTGCTGCGCTGGGAACCATGGTGGCCAATCTCAGCAGTCATAAGAAGGGCTGGGATGATAAATGGGAAATGTTCAGCGACTGTGCCGAAAAGGGACAGCAGTACAAAAATGAACTCCTGAAACTGGTGGACGCCGATACCAATGCCTTCAATGCGATCATGGATGCTTTTGCGCTTCCCAAGGCCTCCGAATCGGAAAAAGAGATACGCAGCAAAGCCATACAGGAAGCCACCCGGCATGCGATTGAAATTCCTTATAAAACAATGGAGCTGGCCTATGGCAGCATGGACCTGATACAGGCCATGGTAGAGCATGGTAATCCCAATTCCATAACCGATGCAGGAGTAGGCGCCCTCTGTGCCCGCAGTGCAGTCATCGCCGCTTTTATGAATGTTCGCATTAATGCAACCGGGTATCATGACAAATCTTATACAGCCGATATCATTGCCAAAGGAAAGGAGATCGAAGAAAAAGCCATTTTAAAAGAAGCGGAGATCATCCGGATGGTGCAGGAGAAGATAGGCATCTAAAGGGATTGGTCCCGGCCCGGGTCCCTGACCCTCGAACCATTCCGTTTACCTGTACATGCTTTCAGTCTTTTGTATATTACACCCATGATTAACAAAACGAACCTAAGTTTTCTGCTTTCCTTCCTTGCTCTTAGTACAGCTGCACAGCAACATTACTTACTCGCGGGCACCTATACCTCCGGTAAAAGCGAAGGTATCTATGTGTACCGTTTCAACAGCAATGATGCAACTGTTACAGCGGTAAGCTATATTAAAATTTCCAACCCTTCTTATCTAACAGTATCACCGGATGAAAAATATGTTTATGCCGTAAAAGAGAATTCCAACAACAAAGGCGGGGGAGGAAGTATTGCTGCTTTCTCTTTCAGCAAAGAAACGGGTAAGCTTACCCTTCTCAATGAACAACTATCGGGGGGCGACGATCCCTGCTATATCAGCACGAACAAGACGGGCAAATGGGTGGTGGCCGGAAACTACAGCAGCGGTAGCCTGGCAGTATTTCGGGTGAGGCCCGACGGAAGTGTGGGTGCTGCAACAACCCGCATCCAGCATACAGGATCCGGTCCTAACCTGCAAAGACAGGAAAAGGCCCATGTACATTGTACCCTTTTCTCGAATGATGACCGTTACCTCTATGTACCCGACCTGGGTACCGATAAAGTGATGATCTACTCCTTTGATGCGGTGAACGGTAATCTAACACCCGCCCCGCAGCCATTTGTAGGTTCAGTTGCAGGTGCCGGCCCCAGGCATATTTGTTTTCATCCGTTAAACCGTACTGCTTATTTAATAGAAGAACTCGGTGGAACCGTAGTGGTATTTAAAAATAACCATGGATTGCTTACACAAGTACAACGGATACATACGCTGCCTGATACCTCTATGGCAGGAAGTGCCGATATCCATGTATCTCCCGACGGCAGATTCCTCTATGCTTCCAACCGGGCCAATTCCAACACCATCACCATTTTTAAAATAGACCGCTCAAACGGGATGCTTGTCCGTGCCGGCCAGCAATCAACATTGGGAAGAACACCCCGCAATTTTACACTGGATCCATCCGGTAATTTTTTATTGGTAGCCAATCAGAACAGCGACGAAGTGGTGATATTCAAAAGAGACAAAAACACAGGTATGCTCACAGATACGAAAAAACGAATCGCAGTGGGGAACCCGGTTTGTTTGAAATGGATCAGCATAAAATAATACCGCTGCCTTACTGTATCTGGCGTAAAAAAGGGATAAACTGGTGTTTCGCATTTCAAATTGTGAAA
>JANYAL010000357.1 GCA_025361325.1 Bacteroidota bacterium | reverse complement strand
ATCCATGTCCTTGCGGTTTCTTTAATCATCCTGAAAAAGAATGTACCTGTCCTCCGGGTGCTGTGCAAAAATATCTGAACCGGATATCGGGACCTTTGCTCGACCGTATAGACCTGCATGTAGAAGTTACGCCGGTCAATTTCAATGAATTATCCACTGTACAGGAATCAGAAAAAAGCAGCCAGATCAGGGAGCGGGTGATCCGGGCAAGAGAGATACAGTCCCGGCGGTATGCCGGAAATGACGGGGTTTATGCCAATGCGCAGATGAGCAGTAGGCAGTTAAAGGAGATCTGTGTCATTGACGCTGCCGGCCGCCAGTTAATAAAAGCAGCCATGGAAAAACTGAATCTTTCTGCCCGGGCCTACGACCGGATATTGAAGGTAAGCCGCACCATTGCCGATCTCTCATTCAGTGATGATATTAAAACTGCGCACCTGGCCGAAGCGATCCAGTATCGAAGCCTGGACAGGGAAGGCTGGGGGGCGTGATTGATTTTAGACCCGTACCATCTGTAATATGGCAAAGAGAGTACGCATCATACTATGTCTGATATCGTAGTGTTTAAGTGGATTATAATAATTATTTTATAATTAAAATAATGTTATTAGGTATATATAGAAGGGTTTCAACATGGAGATGAAAATACAACTCCTTTTAATGAAACTGCGGGTCCGCTGCGATCCTAAAGGCCCCACTATTCAGCCCTATAACTTCAACAGGTATGGTCCCATTGGTTTGTGTGATGTGGAAGATCGTTTGATTACCATTGGATGTTGCGCCACGAATGTTTACTTTAATGATCCCCGGTGTTTGATTAGTGAAAACCATGTTGGTTCCTTCCGGCAAACTGGTATATTGCAATTGTCCCGAAATATGTTGGCCGGAACTGACCGTCGTTTTACTAATCGAAAAATTCAAGTCGTAAATATTTACAGTCTGACTCTGGCTAACACCATTGGGTGTTATTACGTAGGCGGGCATTGACCCCGTTCGGGCGTTGCAGGCCACAGTTAATTCATGATTGGCAGCCGACATGGTTTGCTGCGGTTGGTTGCCAATCATGAGGGTGGCTTCGGCGCCCAGGTTGTTGCCGGGTATCGTTACCAAACTCCTATTCTGCAAATTACTAGGAAGTGTTTCAATGTTAGGATGATTGATGACCATGGGCGTGCCTGGTTCCACCGTTGTTGTCTTTTGATCGATCACGTTACCGCCAGCATCGAAGATCTTGATAATCGCGGTTGTGGCCATTGCAAGGCCTCCTGCAATTTTTGCAAAATTGATGATAGCATGCCCTTCATTGTCCGTTTTTGTTTCTACCGTCTTTCCATTCACTTCGGCCTTAACTACCACGCCCGATACATTGTTAGCATTCACCACGGTTACTGCCATGCGGTCTTCAGATAATACTTTGCCTGCCACATACACACCCGGTGTATAAGAAACTTTTGAAGTCTCGTGTTTGGAGGCAGGTTTTACATAATCGTTCTTGTCAACCCGCGCCTGATTGGCAGCATCGAGGCCGTCATAGTATTCTTTTAATTTATCAAGCCGTTCTTGTATCTCCTCTTTACTGAGTCCGTGGTTAGTGCTGTCTGCAAGCTGTCGTCTTATTGCTTCTATCTCCTGTATATCACTCCATTTAGGGTCTGTGTACCAGTTGTCTGCGGCGGCCTGTGATCCATGTCCTATCATTTCATGCACTTTGGTGGAAGCAATTCTACCGGGCGACTGGTCAAAACACCTTGGGCACAGATGAGCATCTACTTTTTTGCCGTTTTGTTCCGAGTGACCATTTACATTTGCTTTTTTACACTCATCACTGGTAGCATCATAGTCAGGCTCACCATTTGCATCAGGGGCTTTAATATGGTAGGCGGTATCAATCATGTGTATGATCTTTTTTGCCAGTTCTTTTATCTTATCCTGATCCGGGGGTCTTGCATTTCTGAGGTCTTTCAGATTCTTTAATTCTTTGCTGATGTTTTCCACCACTTTAGGATCTGGTTGGGCGTTACTGTTCAGTGGATATAAAAAAATAAAAACAATGATCAGCAATTCATATAGTTTGATTAAGGTTTTCATGATCATTCATTTTAGTGTATTGAAAAATTCACGACCGGAGATACAAGCTGACCTTTCCAGGCGGTGGCCATGCGCATGGCAGCAGGAGCGTCGTATTTGTTCTCATAATATCCGCGAACTGAATATTCGCCGGGTGCATCACAAGGAAACCGGCCTTTAAAATGAGAGACCGATGTTGCAGATGCTCCGGGTTTAAGTACGGCATAGTCGTCTGTTTTGAAGTCAGCGTCTATTTTTTTTAAGAAAGGAACTTGTTTCTGATCGGGGCCGATGATCACCAACCACACTTCGTGTGGGCCCATCGGCTGATTGAGCAGGAGCCGTTTGTTGACAACCTGGTCTTTGGATGAAATATTTTTGAGCGCGACAGTACAGACGATCTCTTCGCCTTTTGTGAAGGATGTTTTGTTGAGCGAGATGTTAAAACTGAGTTCGGGCTCTTGTGCCTGTGCGATCACTCCAAACGCCATGATCCCCACCCAGAGGGGAAATACCAGTGTCTTTTTCATTGAAAAAAGTTTTAATGATCAGAATATACTTTTACACGGTAGAGGTAAACATGTTTTGGCGGGTTTCTTCGGTAAGCGTTGTCCGGAAGTTTGTTTTAGATAGGCTAAGGCTAAGTAAGGTAAAGAATCAGTTTGAAAATGTCAAGTGTAAGCCCTCCTTTTCTGCATCATTTCACAAAAAAACATGTGCCGGCAAAAACACAGTTCACAACTTCATGCGCATCTACCAGCGTTATCCCGGCTTTTTTCTTGCGGGAATCATGGCTTCTTTTTTCATTTTTTTATTAGGGTTAGGTTAATAAAGTGTAATAATAATTAATTTAATACAACTTGATTTAATACAACTTAATATGATTTAATACCTTTTTTTATACTTGAATAGACGGTTGAAACAAATGTAGTAATCTGTAAATCAATTAATCCACTTTAACACTATTAAGGATGTGGCACTAATCGGTGCCGTGGGAATTCCCCAGCCCGGGGAGATCTCCCCGGTCCTCCCCTCTGGCGCAATTGTTCCTTTACAGATCAATTTCGTTTTACGTATTATTATTGGAACACTTACGCCAGAGGGGTGGAACTGTGAGCTTACGAAATATTACAGAACACCAATTAGAGCTGAAGGGAAGACCAATAGTGGCAAAAAATATTGATGATTTCGCGGGAACCTAAGTAAATACTTTTGTAAGTATGGAGATTATTTATTGATTCTCTTGCAAATAAATACAATATTTCCCGAGGCTTTATTTGTTATGGTATCAAAAGTACTGTTGTATTCTATAACAACAGATTTACTCTGAAAGGAACCAGTTAATATATTTTCTTTTCTAGTTACTGTAAAATGTAACCTTGGATCAAAAGCTGCTATTACTTCATATTGATTTTCACCTACCTTTTTAATAATTGTTTCGGAATTATCTTTAATATTTCTGAATGAGCCCTCCATAATTCTATCTCCATTAGAACAACCAGTTAAAAAAAGGAGTATAAAAAATGAATTTCTTAAATTTCTCATGGCAACACAATAAATTACAGAAAATAATATTAAAACACTTTAATAAAGTAAGGTATTATTACATTGAATGTAACAAATTAAATGCAATAGTCAAAACTTATTCTGGCAGCTGGGATTAATAAAGCTATTCCTTTTCCCATAGTGGAAGTTCCGGTGATAAGGACCCATTCCGACAGGCTCGGCAAAGCCAATGTTAAACCAAAAGACGACTTTCGAAGGTAAGTAGCCAATAATAACATATATTTTAGTCCTTCCTCACATTTACCCTTGACAAAGTCCTACTCCGTATAACAAAACGAAGTAATTTAGAAGCAGTTCAGGGTCTGGTGAAC
>JANYAL010000326.1 GCA_025361325.1 Bacteroidota bacterium | reverse complement strand
GCTTACCCAGGAGCAGCCAATACAACCGTGGGCTATATCCTGCTCGACGGACTATTACCCGGCCAGAATTACCTTTGGAACTTAGAATACACCAAAAGACTGGCCGGCAATATAGAGATGAGTGTACAATACGAGGGCCGGAAGCCCGGCGATACCCATACAATTCATGTGGGCAGGGCTACTATCCGGGCGATATTTTAGAGGTAGAATTCAAGTAAGAAATACGGAATGAGAAATGAAAAACAAGAAAGTATTTTCATTTTGCTGCCTTATATCTGAATGCCCGTTTCAAGTCTTCATGTTCCGGGATCAAGATAAAATTAAAGACAAATCAAAAGATGCAGCAGGTTCCGGATTAAATAAATATCTCTCTTCAAATGAACAGGTAAACCGATAATTGAATAGTATGAATGTAAATACTGATTGGTATTTTGATAAAGCAAAAACATGGCAGGAAGAAATAAAATTATTAAGGACTATATTCCTTGACTGCCAATTAGTAGAAGAATTGAAATGGGGTGTGCCTACCTACACCTACCAGAAAAGCAATATAGTTTTGATACATACATTTAAAGCATACTGTGCAATTTTGTTTCCCAAAGGAGTATTGTTAAAAGATGTGAAAGGGGTTTTAATTCAGCAAACAGAAAATGTTCAGTCGGCAAGACAAATTCGGTTTACAAGTGTACAGGAAATTGTAAACCTGAAAGCCGTTATAAAAGAATATACGTTTGAAGCCTGCGAACTGGAAGACCTGGGTTTAAAAGTGCAATTTAAAAAGACTACTGATTTTAAAATACCAGACGAACTTCAAACTATATTCGATGAAAAACCTGCATTAAAACCAGCATTTGAAGTATTGACACCAGGCAGACAAAGAGCATACATTTTTTATTTTTCCCAACCGAAACAATCCAAAACCCGGACTGCAAGAGTTGAGAAATATATACAACAAATCATTAAAGGCAAAGGGTTAAACGATTAAAGGTGCGGGAAAAGAACAGCTATTATTGGGTATGATGTATGGCAGTTGACAGTGTAGTTATATCCGCAGGCGTAAGTATGAACGCGCTCATTTTCCGGGCCATTAATAATAAAATATTTTATGATATTTTAGTTTTTGAATGATCTATTAAACTGAATGCATACCGGTTAACTTTAATACTATTCATCATCCTTGCTGTCATCCTACCACAGAAATTCCCTGCTTCTTTTCAAAAAGACCAAAAACCCGTTTTGCCGGTTATCCTGATCCCTCAAAGCAGGGTTCAAATACTTTATCAGTACGTTATTAGTACGGTAATTACCGTACTAATAACGTACCGATAAGGTACTGACAGGCTTACCGGTGGGTTTCTGATCTTCCTGTGAAATTATTCCTGTACTGCTTTATTGGTTCATAACTGCTTGTTAACCATTTAGATTTGGTTGAATTACTAGCCCCAATTCGTAGTGTATGGAATCTAACTGGTCTTACGAGGTCGTCAGAACGGGTTACCAGTCTACACGAATTTCTTTGTTCCCGAAACAGGAATGGGAATTGATAAAATAAAAATACCCCCTTTCAAACAGCAATTCTGTTTGAAAGGGGGTATTATATTAAAATGTAAGTAAACCTTACTGAATAAACTTGCCGGTAGCAGGGATTAACTGAACAATCCGCCCTTTTTCAAGGGTATTACACCTTCTCCAATCTTGAATCCATTGTGGTAGATCTGGATCTTGTAATCGCCGATCTGGAAGGGATTGTTTTTTTGCCAGTCGAAGTTAACAGCCTGGCGCTGTCCCTGTATATAGTTCACCGTCACTTTCTGGGTATATATGATATCCACGCCGTCGCGTGATTTGAAGGTTCCGCCACCACTTACAGGTGTTCCGTCAGGTGCAGTGATGCTAACATAGAGGTCCTTAGTACCCGTTTGGGCAATCCGGTTCTCGGCCAGGTCGAAAGCGATGCGCAGTTTATCGACCCGCCTGGCGGTATTTGTTTCCTTTTCTCCGCCATTGTTCCTGTTCTTGATGCCGGTGATGGAAAAATCAGTGGCCTGCAGGGTGGATCCGATATCGATCATCGCTTCCTTTTCCTCCAGCACTTTTTTGGCCGAATCATAATCCTGGTTCACTTTATCCCTTTGTTTGATAGCTGTCTCCTTTTCCTGTGTCAACACCAGTTTCTGTCCTTCGAGTTGCTCGATGCTTGTTTTATACCCTTCGATATCATTCTTCAGGGAGCCAATCAGGGTATCGGCTTCGGCCAACAGACTTTTATCGGTCTTGGCGCGTTCCAGCAGGTCCTTTATCTTCTTCTGCTTATCAGCAATATCCCGGTCGCGTTTGTTGATCACACTGTCTTTGCTATGCACCATGTTGGCGCTACTGGTTTTGATCATATCATACTGCATGGTAGCGTCTTCCAGCTCTTTCTGCAATTGATCACGTTGGGAGGTGGAAGTGGCAATGACCGTATCTTTTTGCTGTATGGTTTCCTTGGTCTGGTTCTTGTCGTAGATGATGTAACCCCAGGTGCCTAGCAGGGCTACAATAAGTCCGCCGGTAAGCAGGCTACGGAAATTTCTTTTGGGTGGTTGTGTTGCGGGATGCTGGGGTTCCTCTGCAACCGGAAAATTTTCGAATGCCATGGTGATGAGTTTAAATTAGTTATTGGGTCACTGCTTCCATAAATCGCCTGTAAAACGAAAAGAAGGGTTTTTTCGTATAACGAATCAATAATGATGCCTGAAACGCCACAAAGTTAAATCAATTTGAATTCTTTTCATATTATCAGCCCTTTGCTTTCAGCAATAAAGCAGGAAATCAATATCATACCCTTTGGATTCTGGCAGAATAAGAGAATGCTGTCAATACCAGGCGAAAGACCATCATCTGATTTTTCTCCCGGGCATTAAATTTTAAACTGAATCACAAACCCTGGATTTCCCGGTTACAGGGGCTTTTAAAAACATTTTAAGGGTATTACATCACCCATGCCGGGTAACTTTTATCTTTGATGCTATGAGCGCCGAAAAGATCATCAGCGACTGGACAAAAAAAAGCTTTAAACCCATCTACTGGCTTGAGGGTGAGGAGGACTATTATATCGACATGCTGATGGATCATGCTGAGAAACAGATCCTTCCCGAGTCGGAGGCAGGTTTTAACCTGACAGTGTTTTATGGAAAGGATGCCGACTGGGCGGCCGTGATAAATGCCTGCAGGCGTTATCCCATGTTCGCCGAAAGGCAGGTGGTATTGCTGAAGGAGGCACAGCAGATGCGCGACCTGGATAAACTGGAAGCCTATTTTGAACATCCCCTGCAGAGCACGGTGTTCATTGCCGGTTATAAGGGCAACACGCTCGATAAACGGAAAAGGATGTATAAGATATTGAAACAGCATGGCGAGATCTTCCATTCCGAGAAGATCCGGGATTATAAACTGGGGGAATGGATTAGCCAGTATCTGCAATCGAAGGGATACAAGGCAGGTTCCAAAGCGGTGAGCCTGCTGGAAGAGCATATCGGGAACGACCTGGGCCGTATCGTGAATGAGATCGAAAAGCTGGAGCTGAATGTAAAGGGCAGGGAAGAGATCACCGAAGATGATATTGAACGGTATATCGGTATCAGTAAGGAGTATAATGTTTTTGAGCTTCAGTCGGCCATTGCGCGGAAGGACCTGGCGAAAGCCATTACCATCATCAGTTATTTTGAGTCCAATCCCAAAGCAGGACCCCTGCAAATGGTATTACCGGCCCTGTATGCCAGTTTCAGCAGGATATATACCATTTTCGGCATGCCCGACACAAGCGAAGCTGCACTGAGGCCCCATTTTTACAATAATCCCGTTGCCGTGAAGAATGCCCTCGATACAGTGAAGCGTTATGGCTATGATGGTATTGAACGTATCATCCTGCTGCTGCATCACTATAACCTGAAAGGAGTGGGGGTAGGCGATACCGGTACTTCTGATGCTTCCCTGATGCGCGAGATGGTGGCGAAGATGATTGGGTAGATGTGGATAGGCTACTGAAAATACAGCCTCTTCAAGCTTACAACTGCCCACTGTACTTCCCACTGCCTTACAACAACCCAAGACTATCCGCCTTATCCTTGTGCAACTGCATCTTCAGTTCTTCCAGTCCGTTGAACCGTACTTCGTTGCGCAGGTATTTTTTTACCGTTACCCGGATGATCTGTCCGTAGATCTCTTCATCAAAATCGAAGATGTTTACTTCCGTTACTCTTTTCTTTCCGTTTACGGTGGGCCTGAAGCCGATGCTCATCATGCCTTTGTAGACCTGCCCCTGTACGTTAACATACACGGCATAGATGCCATCGCCCAGGCAGATCTTTTCTTCATCCGTGCTTTTCAGGTTGGCGGTAGGGTAGCCGATGGTACGGCCAATCTTATCGCCGTGCACTACTTCGCCTTCAAAGAAGAATGGGTAACCCAACAGTTTATTAGCGTCCCCGACATGGCCATTCAGAATGGCATGGCGTATATTGGTGCTGCTTACTTTTACGGCATCCAGGATATGTTCGGGTATCTCCTTCAGGCGATAACCATAGACCCCGGACAGCTCTTCCATGAGTTTGTAATTGCCGCTGCGTTCTCTGCCAAAGCGGTGGTCGTATCCGATGATGATGGTATGCGGATGGAATTTATCGACCAGGAATTCACGGATATATGCTTCTGCTTCCTGGTTGGCAAAATAATCGGTGAAAGGCACCACCACCAGGTGATCAATACCGGTGTGTTCCAGCAATTCCATGCGCTCATCCAGCGTATTGATCAGCCGTATACCGGTAACCACGGAGGAAACGATCTTACGGGGATGGGGGTGAAAGGTGATGATCACGGATTCGCCCCCGGCTTTTACAGCTTCTTCTTTTAATTTGTCGATGATCTGCCGGTGTCCCAGGTGCACCCCGTCGAAAGTGCCTACAGTGATCACAGCGTTGGTAAAGGTTGGTAATTGAAGTATATCCCGGTGTATCTGCATAATGAGGCCTTGCAAAGCTAAGGGTTAATTTTCTCATGGATAATGGGCAATTCATTTGTAATTTGCAACGCGCAGGCATACGCTCACAGCTTGCAGCACATATATTAATTTCAACAATGTCTTTATATTCCAAACGTGGTGTCTCCGCCCAGAAAGAAGAAGTGCATGCGGCCGTACAGCACCTCAACCCCGGTCTTTTTCCGTATGCTTTCTGTAAGATCTATCCTGATTTCCTGGGGGGTGATGAACAGTATGTAAATATCATGCACGCCGATGGAGCAGGCACCAAGAGTATCCTGGCCTACCTGTACTGGAAGGAAACGGGTGATATATCGGTGTGGAAAGGTATTGCGCAGGATGCCATTGTGATGAACCTGGACGACCTGTTGTGTGTAGGCATTTATGATAATATCGTTTTCAATTCCACCATCGACCGTAACAAACACCTGATACCCGGAGCCGTACTGGAACAGGTCATCAGTGGTTCGCAGGAATTGTTCAACCTGCTGAAGACCTTCGGCGTCAACATCCATTTCCTGGGCGGGGAAACTGCCGATGTGGGTGATGTGGTTCGTACCATCGCCGTCAACGGTACCATGGCCTGCCGCTGGCCAAAGGACAGGATCATCAGCAATGAAAAGATACAGGCAGGCGATGTGATCGTTGGATTTGCAGGCTATGGACAGGCTACCTATGAAACAGCTTACAACAGCGGCATTGGCAGTAACGGCCTCACCAGTGCCCGGCATGATGTGCTTGGCAGGTATTATGGCGAAAACTTCAGAGAAAGCTACGATCCTGCGCTTCCTGAAGATGTGGTTTATATTGGCAAACATAAATTATCGGAACAGGTTGATAGTGGCCAGTCTGCAGGATCCGGTATCCGGTATCCGGCTTCCAGCATCGGTAAATTATTACTCAGCCCTACCCGTACCTTCGCACCTCTATTAAAACTCCTGCTCGAAGCACAATTTGAGAAGATCCACGGTCTTATACATTGCAGCGGTGGCGGGCAGACGAAGTGTATGAAGTACATGCCGGGTAATTTGAGGGTTATCAAGGACAACCTTTTTGATCCGCCGGAGATATTTCGCATCATACAACAGAACAGCGGCAGCAGTAACCGCGAGATGTATGAAGTGTTCAATATGGGCTGCCGGCTGGAACTGTATTGCGATGCTTCATCTGCAGATATCATGATCGGTACAGCCAGGCAATTTAATATTGATGCACGGGTAATTGGCAGGGTAGAGGCGGGGGATAAAAAGCAGTTGCAGATTCGTTTGAAAGAAGAGATGATCGCTTATTAGTGCTGTGGGTTTTTAAACCCCGGCAGGTTTAATTTAACAGTTGGTGCAGAACTTTAATTTTTTAAAAACTGCCTGTATGGCTAATTTTACACTTCAGTAAGATGTTCATTCAGGTAACAATGGTTTATCATAATTGCGGAATTCTGATTAAAGATATCAAGCCTGGTAACAACAAACAATAAACTCCAAACAATATCATGTCCCTTCCAATTGTTGAATTACGCAATGTAAATATCTACCAGGGCAGCACCCTTGTACTGAATAATGTGAATATTACAGTGAACAAGGGCGAATTCGTTTACCTGGTTGGCAAGACTGGTACCGGTAAGAGCAGCCTGTTGAAGACCCTGTACGGTGACCTGCAGCTTACCACAGGTGAAGGAACTGTTGTTGGCCATAACCTGCGTGACCTAAACTGGAAAACAGTGCCTTTCTTAAGGCGTAACCTGGGTGTGGTATTCCAGGATTTCCAGTTGCTTACAGACCGTAATGTAAATGAGAACATGAGTTTTGTATTGAAGGCCACGGGCTGGAAGGATGAAAAGCTGATGGAGGAGAAGATCTCCGATGTGCTTGAAAAGGTAGGACTGAAGACCAAGGGTTTCAAGATGCCTTTTGAGCTGAGCGGCGGCGAGCAGCAGCGGATGGACATTGCCCGTGCCCTGCTTAATTCTCCCAGGCTGATACTGGCCGATGAGCCAACCGGTAACCTGGATCCCGAGACCAGCGATGAGATCATGCAATTGCTTTTCCATATCTGTAAGGATTATGACACCACCATCATCATGGCCACGCATGATTATATGGTGATCCGGAAGTTTCCGGCCAGGATGATACGTACCGAATTGGGGAAAGTGGGGGATATTGCGAGTTTGGAGATGGTGTAGGGTAGTGGATGGTGAACCCTGAATGGGCTTATGCTGAATTAAATTCCTTTTTGATTTCGAATTATCCTTTATTGCTATTCTATATTCTTAGTCCTTTACTTTTCTTTTACGCTTATTCATTATTGATTATCCCAATCAGCCTCAGGGCATTTTCCTCATTGTTGAACGCATGCATCAGCAATCCCTGTCTTTGTTCCCTTTCCTGCTCGGTATAATCCAGCTGGTATAGCTCTCTGACCTTAGCAATGAATGCATCAGCTCCATCCGCAACATGGCAGTATGCTTCCAGTGTTGACCCCTTTACTGTGGCCGGGTTAACCAGGCAAAACCGACCATTGAAAAGGGCATTGAGCAGTTTCAGTTTAACGCCGGTGATATTGAAGGAAGGCAGCACGTGCAACTGGGCCTTGGCAATAAGGTCCTGCATTTCCTGTTGACTCGGGTTTGCCACGATGCAGGTATGTTTATGGATGTGGACAAGGTGCTGCAGTTTTTTTGACGGGTCCCTGCCTGCAACGACGAACGGTATCTCCAGTTCATGGAAGACCCTGGTGAGCAACCAGGTAACTGCCTGTTCATTTTCAGGCACGGCGAGGTTTCCATGGTAGAGGCAATAACAGCCTTTGCTTTCCTTACCAACGGAAAGCAAATAGGGATGGAACACCGGCAGGAATTGTACCCGGTTGGCATGAAAAACTTCCCGATAAAATCTTGCATCTTCCTTATTAACGGCAAGGATCATCCCCTTTTGCGAAATGGAATGCTCATACCTTTTGAGCAGCAGGCTTTCTATGTGGAAATAGTACTTTTTGAAAATGTTCTTCTCCGCACCTGCAAGTTGTTTGTAATATGCGAACTCAACATTATGCAGCCTGATGAACACTTTGTGGTCCTTCAACTGGCCGGTGTACAGGTAATAGGTGGTATGGATTCCTTCCAGCAGAACGGGGTAGTGGTCATTCTGCAGGTTTGTGATCAAATCCCTGTTCTTCCTTGAATTAACAATGTAGGGTATACGTAATGAAATTCCCCGGAAGCCTGTGATGCGGGAATAATAATCCACGGAAACACAATACCTGTTAAGCTCAACCTGTGGCCTGCGGCCGCTGGTGAAACAATGCAGGTGTATCTGTACCCCTTGCTGGTGCAGGGCCTTTATCTTATAGTACAGGTCGGTAATGCCGCCATGGTCTACCGGCCAGGGGACATCGTGGGTAACGATATGGAGGTGTTTATCGGGCATGTATTTTCAGGCGGAAGAACAAAGGGAAAGCGGAGCATAAGCGGATCTCTTTTTCTTATTT
>JANYAL010000261.1 GCA_025361325.1 Bacteroidota bacterium | reverse complement strand
TGGAACAATATCACCAATGGCGGTATCTATGGCGGTGCCACCGCAACCACCCTTACCCTCACCGGTGTAACGGCGGGCATGAACAACTACCAGTACCGCTGCGTGGTCAGCGGAGCAGCCCCTTGCGGCGTAGTGAACTCCACTGCGGCCACCCTGAGCGTGAATACGGCTCCAGCCATCACCACCCAACCTGTTGCTGCCACTTCGCTTTGCGGAGGCCAGAACACCAGCTTCAGTGTCAGCGCCACGGGCACGGCCCTCACCTACCAATGGCAGCTGAGCATCGATGGCGGCACCACCTGGAACAGCGTCACCAACACCGGCGTATACAGCGGTGCCACCACGGCCACCTTGACCATTACAGGGGCCACACCGGCCATGAGCACCTACAAGTACCGCTGCGTGGTCAGCGGCACCTGTACACCGGCTGTAAACTCCACGGCGGCCACCCTTACAGTGTTCACACCCGTCAGCATCACCACCCAGCCTGCTGCGAGCAGTATCTGTGCCACCGGCACCACTAGCTTCACCATCGTGGCAGCCGGCACCGGCATCACCTACCAGTGGCAGGAGAGCACCAATGGCGGCGCCACCTGGAACAATATCACCAATGGTGGTATCTACAGCGGGGTTACCACCACTTCACTTACACTCACCGGCCTCACCGCACCTATGAACAGCAACCAGTACCGCTGCGTGGTCAGCGGCACAGCCCCCTGTGGTCCACTGAACTCAGGTGCTGCTGTGCTCACGGTCAGTCCGCAGCCCACGGTAACACTGAGCGCTTCACCCTATACCAGGCTGTTCCCGGGCTATAGCACCGTCATCACGGCAACGGTGAATCCACCTGTAGGCTTCACCACAGTATGGACACGCAACGGGTCTCCAGTAATTCCTAATAGCAACTCCTATACTGTAAATGTGGACAGGCTGGGCACCTATACGGTAGTGGCCACCATCGGCAGCTGCATATCACTGCCGGCCACCATCACCATTGCCGACTCGGCCAGCGACAAGCTGTGGATCTTCCCCAGTCCCAATAATGGCCAGTTCACCATATCCTATTACAACCCGGGTGGCGGGGCCACCACGCAGATCGTCAGTATCTATGATGCCATTGGCAAGCTAGTATATACCAACAGGGTAATGGTAACACAGGCCTACCAGCTGATATCGGTGGATATGCGCCCTCACAGTGCGGGTATATACCGTGTGGTGATGATGGATGCCAATGGAAAACGCGTGAGGACAGGCTCGGTGGATATCAGGTAACAACCTTATCGGTTCTAATAAGCAGATCCCGGTCCAGTGGACTGGGATCTTTTTTTTAATCTCTTGCCTATTCCATGTATATCTCTTCCTTATCCCTACGCTATAACTGCCATATAGTTGTACAATCTATTCCTATGACAGGTGTTGTTTTGTTACAGACAAGCTATGATGCAAAACAAAGCAGACTCCAATAAGAACAATAACAGGTATAAGTTTGTTTATGATAAGACCCATTCAGATTTATCCCAAGATTATAAAAGTAGTTTTAACGTTTAGGATAACCACTCACAAATGGGTTCCCTTTTATATAAAAACGAAATGGCAATAAGGCGGCTGCCCCTGCACTTTCCACTCCAATACGTTTACTGATCCCAATAACATATTTAGATAAAAGATGATTTTCCGGCAGGCTATCACAAACAAAAATTTTACGCCCTGTTAATCTTACCCCAGAATGGCTTTTTGTAATCCCCAATGCTTTTCCAACATTACCTGGACCCTTAGTTAAAGTATAATCCCGTTCTTTTTTACCGGTTCTTTCAAGCATGATATCAATACCCTGAAGGGGTTCCACAGCTCTTATCAGTACTGCATCGGGAAAATCTCTTTTATTCGTGACCACATTGAATAAATGATGCAGGCCATAACAGATATAAATGTAAGCAGTGCCAGCTTCAGCATACATATCTTCATTTCGGGCCGTACGCTTTCCATTGAATGAATGAGAGGCTTTATCAGTAAGTCCGATATATGCCTCAGTTTCTACTATAATCCCCGAAGTGACCTTCGCGTCAAATCTTGTGACCAGGATCTTTCCCAGCAATTCTTTTGCTATAGTAACCACGTCTTGCCTTTCATAAAATTGAATCCCCAATTTCTTCATTATATCTTTAACTTTAAAGCTAAAATAAGTAAGACTACCTACCGGAACCATTCGCCCACAGGTAAAAAGTAATTATGCTCAAAGAATTCATCATTTCTTTTCAGGCCTATCTTCACACCCACCGCTTTATAATAAAGCACCGTCTGTGGAAATGGATTTTTTTGCCCGGACTAATCTATGCCATTTTGTTCTTTCTTGGTATTTATCTTTTTTCCATCTCCAGTTCACATGCTATTGAATTCATGATGCAGAAAACAGGGCTGAAAGACTGGATGCAACAAATGCAGAATAGCTGGCTTAGCTTCTTTCTTATTTTCGGACAATTCATCCTTTACCTGGTTCTAATGCTATTCTATTTTTCTTTACTCAAATACCTGTTTCTGATCATCGGATCACCATTATTTGCCTACCTCAGCGAGAAAACAGAAGCTATTATCGAAGGGAAGTCTTATCCCTTTAATTTAAGCCTCCTACTCAGCGATATTTTACGTAGTGTAAGGCTGGCGTTGAGGAACCTAATTTGGCAAACGGTATATATCATCTCTATACTGATTTTATCATTCATTCCTGTGATCGGGTGGATCACTCCGTTGCTAGCACTTGCACTGGAATGTTATTACCTGGGTTTTTCAATGTTGGATTACAGTTTTGAAAGGAATAAATTATCCCCTTCCCAGAGTATAGAATTCATCAGCAAGCATAAAGGTCTGGCTATAGGCAATGGCCTAATCTTTTACATGATGCACCTGTTCCCGATTATTGGCTGGATACTGGCGCCGGGATATGCAGTTATAGCCGCTACGATCAGTTTATATAACACCAAGACCACAGATGTCTGAACCTGATAATCTTGCATATATGAGTACTGATCCTGTCATTTACTTGATACCTTCAGTTCTGCATCAATATGCCCTGGAAACAATTCCAGTATATGTGTTGCATGCTGTAAAGTCCTGTTCAGTAATTTTTACAGAGAATGAAAGAACTACTCGCCGTTTTTTAAAAAGTTTATGGAAAGAGATCAATATTGATGATTTTGAATGGTTCACCATACATCAATCTGAGGAGGACCAATTGTTGGCCTTCCGTGAGAAAGTGAAAGAGGGAAAGCGCATTGCCATTGTCAGTGAGGCTGGTTGTCCCGGAATTGCAGATCCTGGGCAGATACTTATTGCAGCAGCACAGGAAATGAATATTACAATAAGACCTTTGGTTGGACCAAGTTCCATCCTCCTGGCTTTGATGGCCAGCGGAATGAATGGACAGCAATTTGAATTTGTGGGTTATCTTCCAATTGAATCAGGGGAAAGGACCAAGACAATCATAGGTTTGGAAAAAGCTTCTCAGTTTAGAAAAAGTACAAAGATCTTCATTGAAACCCCTTATAGAAATAATCAGTTACTCGAATCCCTATTAAAGATATGCAACCCAAACACCAGGCTTTGTTTAGCTGCTGAACTGACATCTGAAAATGAATTGGTAAGAACCAAGACCATAGCAAACTGGAGAAAAGAAAAACCTGACCTTCATAAGAAGCCTGTAATCTTTTTATTGCAGGCCGGATAATTAGAAAGCCGGCTTCTCAAATCCATAAACAATGTATTCACTATCACCGCGCCAAGGCAATGTACTGCGGTATTGTTTGTATCTGAGCGTCATTTTCTGGCCTTCATATCGGGTCAATGAATCGTACAGAACCTTATTCGTTACTGAATAGATGAATTTTTCGGTTGTTAATGATGTTTGCGGACTGGATCCTATACTTACCAATGCCTCCCCTTCATAGGTCTTGAAAATATTCCCTTTATGGGAGATCTTTACTAGGTATACCGTACGAGTACCGTCACTTTTAGCATTATAAAAAAACCAATAAACCAGAAATGCAATTATAAATATTGAAATCAGGCTGAATCGCCAAAGGAATTTTCTGAGCCCATTTTTTTGAGTAGGCTGAACGGAAACAGGTTTGATATCTTCCATAATAAATTGATGTTTTTTATTAATTATAATCCGTATTTATCCACCAGGTATACCATTGAAGCCATCACTGCCGCACCCAGATTTAACTCCTGTGCATTCACCTTTTCAAATACATCTAGGGCAGAATGATGCATATCAAAATACCTTTGCCCGGTTGTATTTAAACCGAACTGTGCTGTTTTAAAATTGGTTTGCAGGGGTCCGATGTCTGCCCCTTCGCTACCGCCTTCACTGAAAGAGAATTTATCCGCATCAAAGGGTTCAAAGTATTTTTTCCAGCTTAACACTTTGGCATACTGTTCCTTGGTCATACCGCAGCCAAAACCCCTGGGATACTCAGCACCACCGTCACTTTCCATTGCCATGATATGCTTTTCATTCCTGGTTTTGGCCTCTTCAGCATATTTTGCACCTCCTTTTCCGCCATTTTCTTCATTGGCAAACAATACAATTCTAATGGTGTGTTTCGGCCTGTACCCGATTGCTTTGAATGCTTTGAGGATCTCTATGCTTTGTACCATTCCAGTCCCGTCATCACTTGCGCCTTCTGCCGGATCCCAGCTATCCAGATGTCCACCAATGGTTATGATCTCATCGGGGTGTTCCGA
Organism: Bacteroidota bacterium; assembly: GCA_025361325.1. GTDB lineage: Bacteria > Bacteroidota > Bacteroidia > Chitinophagales > Chitinophagaceae > Ferruginibacter. Next base: position 5,050 of record JANYAL010000261.1, on the reverse strand, counting down.
TCCTGTGATCTCTCCGATTACATTATGACCAACTGTATCAGGCTTCATGACACAATTTGTTCGTAGGAATAGTTCCTCATTATGATATTTACTTTTCAAAAATCCGCTGAGTTTATCTGCATCTTTTGTGCTGATTGCAACAGCCGGGATCATCGGAAAGGAATCATTGTACCGCAATGCTCCAGTATGCGGGTTATCATCATAAGCACCGGTCACTGAACGAACAATCACCGCAAGAGCACCGTATTTTGCAGCTCCAGAAGCTCCTCCCCCCCTGTATCGGACGGCATCACCATAAGCACTGTGGAGCAATGTTTTATTGAATGGATAATTATAATAAACGATATTCCCCCTGATCTCTGTCTTTCGCTGTTCAAGTTCTTCGAAATTTCTCACTTCAATTACCTGAGCCGAAATTCCCTTTTCACCAGTTCCTACGGAGTTACCTATTGCCAGAACATTAAATACCTGGCCACCAATCTGTTTGCTTGTTCGGAAAACTGCAAACTCTTTTTGCCCCCTGACCCAGTGAGGAACTTTACATTCCTGCAGATATACTTTTTCGGCACCAGCAGCTTTCAACGCATCCAATCCCCAAAGTTCACCCTTGTACATTCCTGCACTTCCGCTTAATCTTTGCCCCACAGTCTTACATAGTTTATACAGATTGGAATACGCTTTCCCATTTAAAAGTACCTCATCCATGATCCGTTTTATTATCAAGGAATCATCTGTTTGTGCGTAAGTGAACATAGAAACCAAGAATAGGGGTACGGTTGCTATTAAGAGTTTTTTGTGCATATAAAGTTTTAATTGAACAAACTTACTGATTTATGGTCAATACATGAACGGATAGCATAGTGAATAATAAATTGTTAAATTGTAAGAAACAACAATACATTGTTCCGATCGATTACCTTTGTAATATGAATATAGGTATTGTCTGTTATCCCACATTTGGCGGCAGCGGGGTACTGGCCACCGAACTGGGAAAAGCCCTTGCTGACAAAGGCCATAATATACATTTCATCACATACCAGCAGCCCGTCAGGCTGAGTGGTTTTCATGCTAATATTTTTTACCATGAGGTGAGGGTTCCTACGTATCCTTTGTTCGATTACCCCCCTTACGAAACCGCACTTGCTAGTACCATGGTGGATGTTATCATCAACAATGATGTTGAATTGTTGCACGTTCATTATGCCATACCCCATGCTGCAGCAGCTTATATGGCCAAACAGATCCTTGCCAAGCAAGGTAAATATTTACCGGTCATCACCACCCTTCATGGAACGGATATCACACTTGTTGGTAAGGACAAGACCTATAGTCCGGTTGTAACATTTTCCATGAATGAAAGTGATGTACTTACAGCTGTTTCCAACAATCTCAGGGAAGAGACCTTCAGGAACTTTGTCATAGAAAAGGATATTGAAGTGATCCACAACTTTGTTGATGTAAAGAGATTCCATAAGAAACCCGTTGATGCCTTTAAGAAACTGATTGCGCCTAATAGTGAAAGAATTATTGTTCACGCATCTAATTTCAGAAAAGTGAAACGCGTGGAAGACGTAGTGGCCACCTTTTTACTGATAAATGAAAAAATGCCGGCTACTTTATTATTATTAGGTGACGGGCCGGAAAGAACACATATTGAGGCCAGCGCCAGGGATTGTAGTGCACATCATGCTATAAAATTCCTGGGAAAACAGGAACAAATGGAGGATATCTTGCCAATTGCCGATCTCTTCCTGCTAACAAGTGAATATGAAAGTTTTGGACTTGCAGCCCTGGAGGCAATGGCAGCAGAAGTTCCGGTGATCTCCACGAACGCTGGGGGATTACCTGAAATAATGGTCAATGGTTATTGCGGTTTCATGAGCAATGTTGGAGATGTGGAAGATATGTGTAAAAATGCACTGGCCATATTAAAGGACGAACCTACCCTACTTCAATTCAAAGCAAATGCGCTTTCACAGGCAAATAAATTCGATATTGAGAACATAGTTCCCATTTACGAATCATTATATGAAAGGGTGATATAGACTCATCTTACACGAAGCCATTTTTCGGGATCCTGATTACCCCTTTCATCACTGATATAAAAATCTACGGCACCCACTCCATCAATATTGGCTGATGCTTTTCCGATCACCTGTCCGGTCTTTACATGCTGCCCGGTTTGCACCCCAACACTCTCTAAATTACTGTAGGTACTGAAATATTTTCCATGTTGTATAATAATAACCTGCATGTCATCAATATATAACACTCTGGAAACAATGCCATCAAAAACAGATTTTACTGAACTCCCTATATCTGTGGCAACTGTAATACCGGTGATATCAATTGTTGTTCCACTTTGTAAAATATTTTTTCCATAATGCATTAGAAGATACCCATTATCAACTGGCCATGGCAAGGTTCCCCTATTGCTAATAAAATTTGCATTAACAGCTGTATTCTCAGGGTTCAGTAGAATGCTAACGGGTGCTTTCTTGATATCGGCCTTTGAGGCTTTGGTGTTCGCCACTTTCGAATTGGCATTGGAAATCTTTTCATTTACGAGGGCCGATTTCCTGGCTTCAGCCAGAGCTCTTTTTATAGCAGCGGTAATGGCGTTATCCACTTTCTGCATCTGTTTCTTTTTTGCTGCGATCTGATTATTCAATTGTTTGCCTTGCTTTTTCAATTCTGCCAGTATACGATCCTTTTCTTTTTGTTGGATTTCCAAAGCGGTCATTTCCTTGTCTTTGGTCTCTAGTACAATACTTTTCTTTTCCTTTACACCACCCATCGTTTCTATTCTCTGGTGTCGAAGTTCCTGGGTCCTTAATATGTTCTCTCCCTGCATCTCTCGGTAATTTCGGTAACTTTTAAGGTAAGTGATACGTTTGATTGCATCATTGAAACTTGCCGAAGAAAAAATAAAATTCAGGAAATCATAATTTTCCCGGTTTTTATAAGCATATATCATGCTTTTAGCATATTCCTGTTTCAGGGTATCAAGCAATCTATCATAACGGTTTATTTCATGCTGAATACGGTAAATATTATTGTCCAGTAGATCAATATCCCTGTTGATGTTTTCAATTATCCTATCCTGAAGGTTCACTTTATTGTTTATGAGTTTCCACTGAACGAAATTCGCCTTTGTCTTTGTCTTATTTTCATTCAGCAACTTTTCCGTTTGTTCAATTTCTTTTTTGAGTTCCTGCCGCTGTTTCTCCAATTCTTCACGTGTTGGCTGCTGGGCAGTAGCCATATGACTGAAAAAAAAGAAAATAAACGATGTTAAAATGAGCTTTGCCATTTGCTGATGTTGGGTTTATCAAAAATACGTCCAATCCTGGAGATACTGCATATTGTATGATATGAAGTACACAATAAGTATTAACGCTTACTTGATCTTGAAATTCTTTGGTACCCTGAATGAAACTGATAAAACATTGTTAAACTGATATTGCTTGAAATAAAGCCTAATATCAAGTTTGTTCTTTTCTGATACCGTTATCGCCCTATATGTGGAAAATTCAATTCCGGTATTATTTTCATATTCACCATAGGTGATATCTGCAGTACGGTTACGGGCCAGGTCCACATCATCCAACTTACTATGCAATAAGATATTATTGTCAGAAGAAAGGGTGAGAAGATGCTTAAAAAATGCACCAACACTCAATGCGAGGATATGGGTATCTGTTTTTTTATAGGACACAATATTGCTGTCCAGGAAGACGGGGTTTCCAATTAGCAGGTTCTGCAATGTTGTAAAATCAAATGGTATTTCTGTCAGATCCTGCAGGTAATCCAGAGACCGGTATTGAACTTCCCTTTCACGCATATTCAATAAGATCACACTATCCCTGGTGATTAGCAAACGAAAGACCTCGAAATTTAACAGGGTTGCGCTTAAAGATATCCAGATGGCACTATCCTTCATAATGCGGACCACAGCAATGATGTCGGGCTGTGGTCCTTTACTGTCTTCATATTGCACTTTAACCTTTGCATTGAAAGTCTTAAAATCGATAAAATGCAGGTGCAGGTTATCAATGGTTAATATAGACTTTGTAGCAGAGTCGGAAGTTAACCTGTTGACGACCACTGCACTGGTGTCTTTTGCAGCTATGGCTTTGTTAATGTGTCGGGTCGTCTTATTGATATGCTTACTGATACGACAGCTTTGCGAAAAAAGCATGAGTAAGGAAAAAAGGGTAACAGAGAATATATATTTCATTAAAGTGTACTTATTATTTTATTCTATAAATTCATTTGATTCCGCTGTGACCAAATCCACCCTCCCCTCTTTCAGATCCATTCAATTTGTGTACCGTAATCAATTCTACTTGTTCTATTTGAGCGATGACCATTTGTGCAATCCTATCACCGGGATGAATGACCTGTTCGGTATTGCTCAGATTTATCAGTATGACTTTGATCTCACCACGGTAATCACTGTCGATCGTGCCAGGTGAATTTAAACAGGTGATCCCTTTATTGATCGCAAGACCACTCCTGGTTCTTATCTGTGCTTCATAACCATGTGGCATTTCAAGATACAGCCCTGTTGAAACAAGGTATCTCTCCATTGGTTGTAAAGTAATAGGTTCAGTCAGATCAGCTCTTATATCCATTCCTGAAGCTCCGGAAGTAGCATATGCAGGTAAACTATTGACGGATTTGTTTACAATATTGATATGACTAATTTGCATGTCCGTAAAGTTAATACAGTACCCAGGTAATAATGCTACAAAGATTTTTTTAACAAATGCAATATTAAAATTGCTGATTTTCCACTAACACTTACACAATAACACAGTGGCATAAGCAATTAAACCTTCTTCCCTGCCAACAAAACCCAACTTTTCAGTAGTGGTTGCTTTTATGGAAACATCATTGGCGGAAATGTCTAAAAGAGACGCAATCTGCTCGCGCATTGAAATTGTAAAGGGTTTGATCTTGGGAGACTGTAAACATAAAGTAGCATCAGTATTTACCACCCGGTACCCATTATCCTGAATTAACTGATAACATTTTTCCAGTAAGA
>JANYAL010000256.1 GCA_025361325.1 Bacteroidota bacterium | reverse complement strand
GAAAGCTATAAACGTTCCCAGGCTGCCATACAAGCCGGTAATTTCGAAAACGAAATCGTACCGGTTGGTATACCGCAAAGAAAAGGGGATCCTGTGATGTTCGGGAAGGATGAAGAACCATTCAACGTAAAATTTGATAAGATACCTGAACTGAAAGGGGCTTTTCAGAAAGACGGAACAGTTACTGCAGCCAATGCAAGTACCATGAACGACGGTGCCGCTGCTTTAGTGCTGATGAGCAGGGAAAAGGCTGAAGAACTGGGGCTAAAACCTATTGCCAGGATTATTTCCTATGCAGATGCTGAACAGGCACCGGAATGGTTCACCACAACACCTGCATTGGCCGTACCAAAAGCTGTTGCAAAAGCGGGGTTGAACATGGAAGATATCAGTTATTGGGAACTCAATGAAGCTTTTGCCGTAGTTGGTATTGAGAATAGCAGGCGCATGAAACTTGATCCTGCGAGGGTTAACGTAAATGGAGGCGCAGTATCACTGGGTCATCCGTTGGGTTGTAGCGGTGCCCGGATTGTAGTGACATTGATTAATGTGTTGAAACAGCATAATGCAAAATACGGGGCTGCGGGAATTTGTAATGGCGGAGGCGGAGCCAGTGCCCTGGTAATTGAAAATATGAGTTGACCCATATTTCGTAATTGCTTTATCTGGCAATTGTTTTCCCTATCCTTGATATGCGTATCAAATTGTTCATTGGTCTCGACTGATTTCGGTCCTTAAAAAATTGGAGAGGGATACAGACAAAAATCCGTATCAAATATCAATTTGTCCATCTGCCCATGATAAGATAAATTTGCAACCCTAACAAACTACCAATAATATTATAACATGCGACAAATTGCTTTTAGAGAAGCCCTAAGAGAGGCCATGCAGGAAGAGATGCGACGGGATGAAAGGGTTTTTCTAATGGGAGAGGAAGTGGCAGAATATAACGGTGCTTATAAAGTAAGTCAGGGTATGCTGGAAGAGTTCGGTGAAAAAAGGGTAATCGATACGCCTATTGCCGAACTTGGCTTTACAGCCATTGCTGTGGGGGCAGCGCAAAACGGGCTCCGTCCCATCGTAGAATTCATGACCTGGAACTTTGCCGTATTACCCCTGGATCAGATATTAAACACGGCTTCAAAAATGCTGGCTATGAGCGGAGGACAGGTTGGCTGTCCGATTGTATTTCGTGGCCCCAATGGAAGTGCAGGCCAATTGGGTGCACAACATTCCACAGCATTTGAATCCTTATATGCCAATATCCCCGGCTTGAAGGTAGTTTCTGTGAGCAATCCATATGATGCAAAAGGGTTATTAAAAAGTGCTATACGTGATAATGATCCCGTCATCTTCATGGAAAGTGAAGTGATGTATGGGGAAAAGGGAGATGTACCCATCGAGGAATACCTCCTGCCGATAGGCAAAGCTTTCGTAAAAAGGGAAGGAAAGGATGTTACCATCGTTTCTTTCAATAAAATGATGAAAGTGGCGCTTGGCGCAGCTGAAGAGCTTGCAAATGAGGGTATTTCGGCTGAGGTCATAGATCTGGCCACTATACGACCCCTCGATTGGTTCACAATCCTGCAAAGTGTAAAGAAGACCAACCGACTGGTGATCGTGGAAGAACAATGGCCTTTTGCTTCCGTATCCTCAGAGATTACTTACCGTATACAAAAAGAGGGATTTGATTATCTGGATGCTCCAATCCGAAGGATCACCAGTGCTGATGCTCCCATGCATTATGCACCCAACCTGGTAGCAGCCTATCTTCCTGATATACCCAGAACGGTAAAGCTGGTAAAAGAAGTAATGTACTTAAAGCGGTAACCCACAACATCTTCAGAAACAAATTCTTTAATTCAATATGCGGGGATCATTTGATACAAAGCTCGTGTCACTGTAATCCCGCACTACATTATACAGGGTGTCTCTTTCAACCGGGCGACGTTTCACCTGCCGGATGAGGCTTACCAGTTCTTCGGTTGATAAAGCGGGAGCCTGTTCTTCACTGCCTGCCATGCTATAGATTTTTGTAGAGTCATCAATGGTGCCATCGATATCATTCACCCCGAATGAGAGGCTCAATTGTGCATTTTGTCTGCCAAGCATGGGCCAGTAAGC
>JANYAL010000250.1 GCA_025361325.1 Bacteroidota bacterium | reverse complement strand
GAAGGCACCACCGCTGCAGGAACCCTTGATGGCAACACTATCCCCCTCCTTTATCTTTTTGGCTTCCTGCAGGTGTTGCTGCTGGAAGGAAAAAATGATATAAGCCCCGGAACTGGTATCCGCCATTTTGATGTTCAGGGTGGTGTCTGCCGGTTCCACACCGGTTACCACGCCCCTGACCAGGATGATCTTCTCGGCATATTTCCGATTGGCCAAACTGTCATTCTTCTGAAATTCACTGATAAGGTCCCTGGCATTAACCGTATAATCCGGCTTTAGAACAGATGTATCACTGAATTTTTCCGTAAGTATATACCAGATCGCCCCGCCGCCGGCCAGTAAAAGCACCCCGGCAATACCCAGTATCCATTTCAGCCTCGTTCGTTTCTTCTTTTTTAAATCTGCCATGTTAATGATCCTCATTGAGGGTCTATCCCCTGCCCTGCAAACATATAATGTTTGAACATTAAAAAAGTGAAAATATTGTTATATTTTTAAATAACTTTCTGCCTGCCGTACTTTTGTAGGCATTAATATACACTATACTACTATGGATCACCGCTTTTCATCACGGCTTCAGCAATTCAGGAACCATGTAGCGCTCAAATTCCATCTATACAACAGTCTGTTCACCTCCCTCCCGTTTCACCGTATCGAAAAAACAGGTATCCTGCTCTCCCTCTTATCCGACAATTGTGCAGATGGTTATATGAATGCACAAAGCCCGGAAGCCATCATTGAGGAATTCTTCAAAAAACATACCACGTATCATAATGAAAAGGAAAAGCTGGACCTCCTGTTCCGGTTCATTCAGTTCATTGAACGCCAGGTGGTATTGTTCGATGCCCTGGAAGATGCCGCTTTTACCGAAGTGAATGACACCATTGGCGTGGGAACCCTTAAGCAATTGGAAACGGAGGTCATACAGGCAGACGCTATGAAAAAACTCACGGAAAAGATGAAGGATTTTGCCGTAAAACTTGTTCTTACCGCACACCCTACCCAATTTTACCCCGGAACGGTACTGGGCATCATACATGATCTTACCAAAGCCCTTGCAGAAGACAATACCAGCCAGGTTAATACCTACCTCCTGCAACTGGGTAAGACGCCCTTCCTGAACAAGAAAAAGCCCACACCGCTCGATGAGGCCATCAGCCTGATCTGGTTCCTGGAGAATGTGTTCTACCCTGCAGCAGGGCGCATGGTAAGCCTTATGGAAAGAGCATTCCCGGGCGCTTTGCATGCTGAAAGGCCTGTCATTAAAATGGGCTTCTGGCCGGGAGGCGACAGGGATGGAAATCCCAATGTGACTGCTGCCATAACCATTGAAGTGGCTGAAGCATTGCGCAGCAGCATACTGAAATGTTACTACCTGGATGTAAGAAAACTCAAACGCAGACTTACATTCAAGGGGGTGGATACGCTCCTGAACGATCTTGAAAAACAATTATATAACAATGTCTTCATACCCGGCCAGCGTACCGACATCACAAAACACACTATTCTGCACACGCTTACAACTGTAAAAGATATTCTTAAGGAGGAACACAATGGCCTGTTCCTTTCTTTGGTGGAGAACCTCATCAGCAAAGTGCATGTATTTGGTCTGCATTTTGCATCCCTAGATATCAGGCAGGACAGTTCAGTACATACCTCCCTGCTTGCTGAAATAGCTGCAAAGGATCAGTTACTGCCTCGGAATTATACCGGTTTAACAGAATCCGAAAAGGCAGATCTGCTTACCCATATCAAATCTTCCGCAGCTCCCCTGTCATTCAAGGATCCGGTACTTGATGATACCCTGCTATCAATTGCTATGATCAGGACCCTCCAGGAATTAAACGGCGAGGAGGGCTGCAACCGCTATATCATCAGCCATTGCAGCTCTGCATTGAATGTGCTGGAAGTGTACGGACTTTTCTTACTGGCCGGATGGAAAAAGGAGGAGATATCCGTAGATATCATTCCCCTTTTTGAAACCATCAATGACCTGAAGCAAGCCGCTGGTATCATGTTGAACCTGTATCGTAACAAGATCTACAAAGCCCACCTTACCAGGAGAAACAACTGCCAGACCATCATGCTGGGTTTTTCAGACGGTACCAAGGACGGCGGTTACCTGGCGGCCAACTGGAGCATTTACCAGGCTAAAAAAGAACTCACCGCTGTTTCAAAGGCACATGGATTTGAGGTTATATTCTTTGACGGAAGGGGGGGACCTCCGGCCAGGGGTGGTGGAAAAAGCCATAAATTCTATGCCTCCCTGGGCAGGGACATTTCTAACAAGGAGATCCAGTTGACCATCCAGGGCCAGACCATCAGTTCCAATTTCGGCAACATAGATGCGGCACAATATAATATGGAAGAGCTACTTCATGCAGGAATCAGCAATGCACTATTCCCGTCCAGTGAAAAAACACTGGACGAAAAAGAGGAACAGCTTATCATGGAACTCGCTGAATACAGTCTGCACAGCTACCTGGAACTTAAAGATCATCCTGAATTCATTAATTATCTAACACAGATCAGTCCGCTCCCCTTCTACAGCGATACCAATATTGGCAGCCGCCCGAGCAAACGGGGGAAAACAGCGCAGGTCACAATCAAAGATCTGCGGGCAATACCCTTTGTGGGGGCATGGAGCCAGATCAAACAAAATGTTACTGGCTATTATGGCGTGGGCAGTGCCCTGGAAGCAATGGAAAAGCAAGGTAAGTTCAAAGCCGTCAAAGATCTGTACAGGAACTCATTATTCTTTAGTACGTTGATAGACAATTGCGAAATGTCGATGAACAAATGCTTTTTCCCGCTCACCGCTTTCCTGGCAAAGGATGAAAAATTCGGAGGAATATGGAACATGATACACGATGAGTATAAACTCACCCGGAAATACCTGTTCCTGCTTTCTGATGAAAATGAGCTGATGGCCAATTACCCGGTAGAGCAATTATCCATTAATATGCGCGAAAAGATCGTATTGCCCCTGACCACGATACAGCAATTTGCATTGGCAAAGATCCGTGACATGGAAAGAAGGTCCCTGCAAGAATCAAGGAAAGATGCCTATAAAAAACTCGTGATCCGCTGTTCTTTTGGTATCATCAATGCCGGAAGGAACTCAGCATAAAATGCAAGACCGGTCATGCTCAATAGAGCATGACCGGTCTTACTATACAACAATTACAGGTCTATAATTTTATCAGTTTAGAACTTAACCTGGTACCATCAATGGTGATATTCAGCATATATATGCCGGGTAAAAGATTTCCAGACTCGGGCAATGAGATATAATTCGTTCCTGACTTTATAGTTAATGTTTTATCCAGCAGGTGTTTCCCTGTTTCATCGTACACGGATACAACAGCAGGCTGGTTATTATCTGCTTTCAGGATCATCGTAGCTGAAGCGGCAGTGGGATTGGGGAATATAGACAACTTAACTGAAGCATTCAGAACCTCGAAGCGCAGGGTAAGAATGCGGCTATAGGTGAACTGGCTGCTGTTATCTACCAGGCGTAACCGGAAATAATGCACTATTCCCGCCTTGATTGGCTGCATAAAAGAATAGGCCCCAACACCGGGTACATAGGGAACAGTTCCCACGGTGGTAAAATTCAACCCATCCATACTGTATTCCACAATAAAATTCCTGAAATTGAAGGATTGCTCCACCTGCCAGTTAAGCAGGGCGCGATGGGAATTATCCAGCACCGCATTGAACTGCGTAAGCAAAATTGGCAGCGTTCCGCAGGGTGAGGCAGGGTTCGCATGATTATAAAAAGTTGGGGGACCCGGTAGTGTGTTCACGATGCCGTTGCTCCCGGAAACCGATCCGTATATATCGGTAAGCGGATTGCCTATGGCGCAACAGGTATGAGTATTTCCGTGAATACCCCCAGCCACATTGGTACTGGCCAAAGCCCCATTTGAATAGATCAATCCTCCACCCCCACCTCCGCCCGGACCATGAGAATAATAAGTGGTCATGTTGCCACCATTCCCCCCTGCTGCCGAAGCGGTAAGATTATTTATACCAGTAGAACCTGTGGTAGTTAAAACTATTATAGTACCTCCGGCCCCGCCACCGCCTGCCGCATCGGTCTGCCCGCCTATTGTGACATCTGTGGCCGCAGATCCGTCGGCGACCAGTTTACCGGCACCGCTATATGATTTTGCGCGGCAAATGATAATGCCGCCACCTGAAGCTCCGCTGGTAAAGTATTCATTGGCAGCCGTACTGTTATTTGCCGTACCTGCTCCGCCGCCGCCGCCCATGATTACACGTGATAAAGTATACTGGGTAAAAGCACTTCCACCATAGCCACCCGTTGGATAAGTATTGGGATTACCCCCCGTACCATCCCAACCTGCACCTCCCTTGCCACCTGCCCCTATGTTTCCGCCACCACCGCCACCGGGATTGTATTGATTTTGACTGGAATCTCCGTCGGTTCCACCACCACCGGCATTACCCGGCGCACCCCATCCAAGACTTCCATTAATATACCCTTCCAGGGTACCTGTAGTAGTGGTACTGGCACCTATATTCGGTATATATACCGGTGTACCGGCAATCCCTTCACCCTTGGACCCGCCCGTTTTATTGGCTGCGACCGTAACTGGGGAATTAAACCGGTAATCATTCCTGGTGATTTTTGTAACACCATTTGTATTTCCTGCCGTGACACCGGTCAAATCTTTTCCGCCACCGCCCCTGAACCCCTTGCCGGCAACAGTGATGACCGAAGTATTATTCGCAAAAGTTAAAATATCAGCTGCTTCAATCACTACTACACCGCCTGAACTACCATTCCAGGGCGTGGCAGTTATCGATGAGGATGCATTGATGGTAAGGTCATAATACCTGGGTATACGGATCACCTGGTAAGACTGTATAGATGTAGTAGAGGCAAATGCCCTCGTATAATAACTATTGGCCAGTGAATAGGTAAGGTTGATGGTGCTGCCTGCCACACTGACCACATTAGCATATTCATAATATCCAACTGCAAGGTTGGAAGCAAGGTAACCGGATACCGGAGCACCTGCAGAGCCTTTACCATATTTATTGGTATTGGAAGTATCAATATCCGCTCCCTGCATCTGCATGATAAGGATAAGGTCGCCCGCAGCGATGGCGGTTGCATTACCCAACGGATTAATAGTTCCCACTGTGACGGAAAAGGTGCCCAATGCATGATTACCCGTACCCGGGTAGTATGAGTTCACAATGGTATTTGCCGCCGATATCGTGGTTAAACCGGAACCGGGAACAGTACCACATTGTGCATAGACTTTGCTTCCTGACAAAACTAACAGACAACCTAAAAAGAAGGTTACCCCAGAATAGAGAATTGGTTTCATAGTAATATTGGTTATTATAATTTAAACAATGAATCTAAACCTTGCCTTGTATTGACAAGTTTTCAGGGGGTCGGAGGTACTATAAAACGTATAAAAGGGAATAATATTTTACAAGTGCCAAATATTTTTAATTACCCAGATTCAGGAAATTGAAAGTTGAACTTTGAAGATCGGTCCCTTAACGATGCATATACATTCAATCAGGTGGCCATTTCAACCTTTAACATTCTATCCCCATTATAGCTTGACAATTTTTTTGGCCATCATACGCTCCTTCGCATGAAAACCCCTGCCAGCATGGGATTTAATAATTCCTTAACGTACTTGCAATGATGAAACAAGGATCAACTTGTTATCAGACATAGTTAAACCGGTCCTACATTTGCATCAGAAACAGGAA
>JANYAL010000248.1 GCA_025361325.1 Bacteroidota bacterium | reverse complement strand
GGGTTTGTTGGTAAAGGTCGTTTTAATCATTTTATTTATCCTCCTGCGGAACATCCGTTACTTCCCCAACCAGCTGAATTTTGATAGAACCATCAATTCTAAATTTCATTCCATTAGCCCTTGCATCGTCAAATAGGGTATTCAGGGAGTCTCCAATGGCTTTTAATTCCCGGATACGCTTTTTAGAACGCGATACATCGCCATTGAACCTTTCCTGGATACTGAATATTTCCATGCTGTGAAAACTGATCTTGCTGCTTAACATATTCATAAGCACCTGGTTGGCTTCGGATGGGGAAAAATCTCCGTCAATGATCTTGAATTGGTGAATGATTTCCATATCAGTGTATTACAGTTATTTCGCTTTTCAGGTCAACTGGTCCATCTTGTGCCATCATGAAATTCCTCAGTGTATGAAGGTCTTTTTGAAGGTCCCTGATCTTGTTCTCCCGCATTTTGATGTCTTCTTCATTATGTGTGAGGCTGATCTTTCGTTCCAGGAACCTTATTTTTACCTGTACCATTTCTGTGATCAGTTCAAAAGCATCGGGGGCGTTAAAATGTCCTTTAATTAGTTGAATATTCATACTTTTTGGTTTTTTACTGTCCTTGTCCCATGGAATAAGCTTGCCTGCCGTCAAAAGTGTAGAGGTTCTCAGTCTTTATGGTGTCTAAGTTTGAATTTTCGGCACGGGTCAGCATTTGAATGATATCCATTTTTGTCATCCGGGCATCCCCCAGGGGTTTGAACCGGCATCGCCAGTGATCGGTGCAGAATGTTTCATGGAACCCTTCGGGCCATACTTTAATGCCCCGGTTGGTGATCATGGTAAGTTTTATACCATCGGTCTCTATCTTCCGGATGGTGTCGGCCAGTTCATTGGGGTTCATCCCGTTCCACTGAACAAAAACATCTACCCCCACCAGTTCTTTTTTTAGTAGTGCTTTCCTTTCATATTTTGGGAGGCTGATCACGGTGTTCTTATCGTAAGAAACCGCTTTAAGTACGGAAGGTACTTGCCCCAGATGCGCGATGACAGCATCCGCGAACTCCCTTGTACCCAGCTTTTTTGTGCTGATCCCTTCTTTAAAAATATCTTTTGTATGCAGACCCTTTTCTATAGTGGTCAGCCAGGCATTCTGTACTTTTTCAGCAACTGGTGTCTGGCCAATATGGTTCAGCATCATAATGGCGCCTTGCAGCAATCCAGAAGGGTTTGCGGTGTTTTGCCCGGTCATACGTGGAGCCGAACCATGAATGGCCTCAAACATAGCACATTGCTCTCCGATGTTGGCTGAACCCGCCAGTCCTACCGACCCGGTGATCTGTGCAGCCACATCCGACAACACATCCCCGTACAGATTAGGCATAACGATCACATCAAATGCCTCGGGGGTATCCGCCATTTTAGCGGCGCCGATATCTATGATCCAATGTTCGTTTACAATATCAGGATATTCCCTTGCTATTTCATCGAATACCTGGTGGAACAGACCGTCGGTCTGTTTCATGATGTTGTCTTTGGTAAAACAGGTCACTTTTTTGCGGCCATAATGCCGCGCATATTCAAACGCGTATCTTACGATCTTTTCACAACCCGGGCGGCTGATCAGTTTCAGGCATTGTACTACTTCGTCTGTTTGCTGGTGTTCTATACCTGCATAGAGGTCTTCCTCGTTTTCCCGGATAATCACGAGGTCCATCACCGGGTGCTTGGTACGTATGAAAGGATGTAGGCTCATACAGGGACGAACATTGGAATAAAGCCCCAGGAATTTACGGGTTGTTACATTAAGGCTTTTATACCCACCTCCCTGCGGTGTTGTTATGGGTGCTTTCAGAAACACTTTGTTCGTGCGGATACTATCCCAGGATTCCTTTGCAATACCAGAAGGGTTTCCGGCCAGGTATACTTTTTCGCCCACTTCGATCTCCTCAATTTCTAGCTGTGCCCCTGCGGCAAGGATAATACGAAGAGTGGCATCCATGATCTCAGGCCCGATACCGTCTCCCTTTGCGACTGTGATTTTTTTCATATTGTTTTAATTTTCAGCACAAAATTGGGTGTACTGAAGCATAAATATTTATTTAACTTTATAATGTTTAACATAAAAATATTTTATGAATTATACATTGCATCAACTTCAGATCTTCCTTACTATCTCGCAAACAGGCAGCATCACCAGGGCAGCAGAGATGCTTCACTTGACGCAACCTGCCGTTTCCATCCAGCTGAGGAATTTACAGCTTCAATTCAGTATTGCGTTAACGGAAGTGGTAGGCAGAAAGATCTATATCACAGATTTCGGTAAAGAAATTGCGGCAGCGGCGGAGGTCATCCTGAACCAGGTTCATGCCATCAATTACAAAACCCTGGCACATGAAGGCCAATTAACCGGGCGGTTAAAGGTTTCTGTCGTATCCACCGGCAAATACGTGATGCCTTATTTCCTTTCTGAATTTCTAAAACGCAATTCCGGTGTAGAGTTGATTATGGATGTCACCAATAAAGCCCGGGTGATAGAAAGTCTTGACAAGAATGAAGTGGATTTTTCTCTCGTCTCCGTGTTACCGGATAATATTCCATTGCACAGTGTTGCCTTGATGCAGAACAAATTATACCTGGTAGACAATACAGAGAATATATACAAAAACAAACGGTACGGCCATTCCCTCCTGGAAACACTCCCTATAATATACCGGGAGCAGGGTTCCGGAACCCGATATATTATGGAAAAGTTCATACAAAAGAATCAGTTGACAGTAAAGAAAAAAATGGAGCTCAGTACCAACGAAGCGGTTAAACAGGCGGTCATTGCAGGTTTGGGTTGTTCCATCATGCCCATCATTGGCATTAAGAATGAATTGATGAACGGCGAACTTCAGATCATACCGGTAATAGGGTTACCCATCCGATCCAACTGGCAGCTGATCTGGCTAAACAGCAAGAATCTGTCCCCTGCTGCAAGTGCCTTTTTGCAGTATATACGTGAGGAAAAAAGCAGTATTATTAAAGACAAGTTCGACTGGTTCGAGAAATATTAGGTTCCCTGATCTTATAGATTTTGTGATATGGGTTAGAAGAAGAATTCCGCTTTATAAGGGTAGCGGGCCCGGTACATTTCACGTACCGCATTCAATATGGTCTGGCGCAGGCCATCCAGATTTATCCGTTCCGTTGCAGATACGAATACGCAATTACCCTTGGTCTCAGTCTGCCAGCGTTGCTTCAGTTCATTCATGATCTCCGTCTTTACATCATCTGCCAGCCATTTATCGAATGCCTGTTCCTGATACCTGTCCATCTTGTTGAAGATGGTGATTGTGGGCTTTTCAGCAGCACCCAGCTCAGCGAGGGTCTTATTCACCACTTGCAACTGTTCTTCATATTGCGGGTGCGACATATCCACCACATGCAATAAAACATCGGCTTCTCTGACCTCATCAAGCGTGCTCTTGAAGCTTTCCACCAGGTGGTGTGGCAGTTTGCGGATGAATCCCACCGTATCGCTCAGTAAAAAAGGGGTTTGTTCAAAAACCACTTTACGGGTAGTGGTATCCAGGGTTGCGAATAATTTATTTTCGGCGAACACATCACTCTTACTAAGCACATTCATCAGCGTGGATTTACCCACATTGGTATATCCAACCAGTGCCACACGTATGAATTCGCCACGGTCCTTGCGTTGGGTGAATGCCTGCCTGTCAATTTCGGAAAGGCGTTTACGAAGCAGGCTGATCTTTTCCTTTACGATACGACGGTCAGTCTCGATTTCTGTTTCACCGGGCCCTCTTGTGCCGACGCCACCTCCCTGCCTTTCCAGGTGTTTCCACATTCCCTTTAGGCGAGGCAATATGTATTGGTATTGTGCCAGTTCCACCTGTGTTTTTGCCTGGGCCGTTTTAGCACGGCTGGCAAAGATGTCAAGGATAAGGTCGCTTCTGTCGATGGTGGTAATACCCAGTTCCTTTTCGATATTCTGGATCTGCGAACCAGTGAGTTCATCATCAAATATCAATAGGCTGATGTTCCCTTTCAACAAGCTATACTGTTTTATCTCTTCCAGTTTGCCCTTGCCCACAAAGATCTTGCTGTCGGGGTGGGGGAGTTTCTGGGTAAATCGTTTGACCACATGCACGCCAGCGGTCTCAGCCAGGAATTCAAGTTCATCGAGGTATTCATTCACCATCGGTTCGGTCTGCTCTTTATAGATCAGCCCTACCACGATAGCGTTCTCCAGGTTCGTTATTTGCTTTTTTTCGATCAAAGTGTATCAAGTCATTAGGTGTGTCGAAGGAGTCTTAATAGGCATATTAATTATTCAGCAAAAATAAAGCGTCCCGGTGAAAGCCGGAACGCCTAATTTATATTACCAATCTTGTCATTTATTACTTATGGCTATCCATTTTTTCATTTCATCGCAAGCCTGGTATTCCGGATCGATCTTGATGAAATAAGTAGGTATCCGTTTATTGAACCATTTTTCTATGGCATCATTCTTTTTTTCTTCCAGAGCCCTTTGTGCAATACGGTTATAATCGTCTTTCAGGTTTTCGCGATGCGGCTCCGTTCTGGACTTTTCTAAAACAATACGCAAGCCCTTTTTGCCTTGCTCATCCCTGAATTCTGTAGGTTTTGAATATGCTCCCACTTTTAGTTCCTTCATCATCAGGACCATATCCTTATCCAGCTGGTCAATGGTCAAATAAGTGCTCCCGTCTCGTCCGCTGATCTGTCCGCCGCTGAACTTACTACCAATATCATCACTGTATTTGGCGACAGCCTCCCCGAATTGCATCTTGCCGGAGACCAGTTTTGTACGTACAGAATCCAGTTTTTCATAAACCCCTTTCATTTCAATGGAAGTCACCTGCGGTATCAGCAGTATATGCCTGACGGTTGCCTCATCACCCGCACGATTCACCAGTTGCAGGATATGGTAGCCGAACTTAGTCTTAAAGGGATTGGAGATCTGCCCCTCTTTGAGTGTGAATGCCTTTGCCAGCCAGGTGGGATCCAGTTCCTTTGAATTTCGGCTTATTTCATATTGACCGCCGTTCTCCTTGCTACCGGGATCCATAGTGTATAGGTTTGCCAGTGTCTTGAAATCCTTCTTGCCGCTTTCCA
>JANYAL010000206.1 GCA_025361325.1 Bacteroidota bacterium | reverse complement strand
CGGCAATAAACTCTACCTCAATAAAGGAAATTTCAAGTTTGAGGACATCACGGAGAAAGCGGGTGTAGCAGGTACCGCAGACTGGAGCACAGGGGTTACTATGGCGGATGTAAACGGAGACGGTTTGCTCGACATTTATGTATCTACCGTCAGTAACCGGTTCGGTCTTTCTGGGCACAATGAATTATTCATCAACAAGGGAAATAATACCTTCTCGGAGGAATCGGAGAAATATGGACTGAACACATCCTGCCTGAGCACACAGGCCGTATTCTTTGACTATGACCACGATGGTGATCTGGATTGTTTCATTCTCAACCAGTCGCACAATCCCCATTCCAATATTGTGGACACCGGCAACCGCCGTTTATACGATTCACTATCCGGCGACCGTCTTTACCGGAACGACCTGAACACAACCGGTAAATTCACGGATGTATCGGCCCAGGCAGGTATCTTCCAGAGCAGCCTCGGTTACGGCCTGGGCATCTCTGTAGCCGACCTGAACAATGATGGCTGGGATGATATCTACATCGGGAATGACTTCCATGAAAATGATTATTACTATATCAATAACGGTAACGGCACTTTTACAGAAAGCGGATCAAAGCATTTCAGGCATTACAGCCGGTTCAGTATGGGCAATGATATAGCCGACTTCAATAACGACGGACAGCCCGATGTAGTTACTGTGGACATGCTGCCCAGGGAAGAAAAGATTTTGAAGACCTATGGAAGTGATGAGAACCCGGACATATACAAGATGAAACTGGAGGCCAATGGATTCCAACAACAGTATTCCAAGAATTGCCTGCAGCGTAATAACGGGGGAGGCGCCAGCTTTAGCGATATATCCCTGATTGCAGGCGTGGCTGCCACTGACTGGAGCTGGTCGCCTCTTTTTGCTGATTTTGACAATGATGGAAAAAAGGATCTGTTCATTTCCAGCGGTATTGTCAAGCGGCCGGTTGACCTGGACTATGTTCGCTTCGTATCCGATCTAGATATGAAGAAGGGAAGACAGGAAACAGACAAATACGATGATATTGCAATTGAAAGCATGCCCGACGGTAGTTCGCATCCCTTTTTATTCAGGAATGAAGGCGGGATCCGGTTCAGGGACGTGAGCAATGAATGGGGAACGGAGAATATGAAAGGATATTTCACCGCTGCCGCTTATGCCGACCTTAACAATGACGGCAACCTCGATATAGTAATCAATTGTATAAACGCTCCGGCAGTTATCCTGAAGAATAATGCGCCGCATCGTTCATCTGTCAATATCTCTTTCAGTGGAAATGGTTCCAATAAGTTTGGCATCGGTACTAAAGCATGGGTATTTGCCGGAGGGCAGATGCAGTACCAGGAACTCATGGCAACAAGGGGCTTTCAATCCGCCAGTGATCCAAGGCTGCATTTCGGGCTCGACAGCCTGAAAAAGATGGATAGTATCCTTATTGTATGGCCTGATCAGAAATACCAGTTGTTGAAGAATGTTGCGTTGGGAAACCTCCGGGTAAATCAAAGCGAAGCCGGAGCCATCTTTGATTATAACAGTCATTTCCCGCCTCCAAAAAAGCCTTTTGAGGAAATTACCGCAAAGGTCAATTGCAACTGGAAACATATCGAGAACCTGTTCTTTGACTTTAACAAACAATACCTGATACCGCACCAGATGTCTACCCGTGGTCCTCGGCTGGCCGTGGCTGATGTTAATAAGGATGGCCTGGAGGATTTTTATGTGTGCGGAGCATCTTTCCAGTCCGGTGCCGTAATGATGCAGGCAAAGGACGGAACCTTCAAACCCACCGCATTAAAAGTTACTAACCGTATTAGGGCTACCGAAGAAAATGATGCTGTATTCTTTGATGCCAATAACGACGGCTACCCGGATCTGTATGTGACCAGCGGTGGTAACGAACATGAGAATGGTAATCCTTCACTCAATGATAACCTTTATATCAATGACGGAAAGGGAAATCTGGTCCAGTCGTTGAATGCGATCCCTAAGATACTGACCAATAAATCCTGCGTCATAGCAGCAGATGTGGACAAAGACGGTGATACAGATCTTTTTGTAGGCGGATTGACGGATGCGAATCAATATGGTGTAGCCCAGCCTTCTTATTTGTTGTTGAATGATGGCAAGGGTCATTTCACATTGGCTGATTCTACAATCATTAGGCTGGATAACCTGGGTATGGTGACATCTGCTGCTTTCGCTGATCTCAACCAGGATGGCTGGCCCGACCTTGTGGTAGGCGGTGAATGGATGCCGGTAAAGATATTTATCAACAATAAAGGGAAATTCACGGAAACCGATATTTCCAACTCAACCGGATTATGGCAATCCATATACTGTACCGATGTGAACGGCGATGGTACAATTGACATACTGGCAGGTAACTGGGGGCACAATTCGAAATTATATGCTGGGAAGAATGGTCCACTGAAACTGTATGTCAAGGATTTTGATAAAAATGGGTCTGTAGAACAGATCATGTGTTATACCATTGATGGTAAAGAATATAGCTTCCTGGCCAAAGATGAACTGGAACGTGCACTGCCGGTTTTAAAAAAGGCATATCTGAAGTATGATGAGGTGGCGGGGAAAACTGTACAATATATGTTCTATGACCTCTTCAAGGATTACCTCGAATTAAAGGCGGAAACCCTTGGCTCTGCATGTTTTCTGAATGACGGCAAAGGGAATTTCAAAAAGGTAGAGTTGCCGGACGAATTGCAGCTGGCTCCTGTTTTTTCCTTTATTCCTGCTTATGTGGCCGGTCCGGTCAGCTTTCTGGCAGCCGGGAATTTTTACGGTGTAATACCCTATGAGGGGCGTTATGACGCGCTTCAGCCAACCCTCTTTTCATTCAACCATTCCACTGGTGATTTCCAGACCGGGATGTCATTACCTTCAGTAGACGGGGAGGTCAGAGATGCCAAATGGATAAAGGTTTCCGGAAATAAAAAGATACTGGTATTGGCACGGAACAATGCTGGCTTGTTGTTTTTCAAATAGAGGGATTAATAACAGTACTTTAAAGTTGAGCCGAATGAGAAATAATAGCATATTATTCATCATTTTAATTCTTTTCAGTTGTAACCTACATACAACACAATATACCAATGCTTTCAACGATCCCTTGTTTTACTCAAGAACGGTAAAGGAGTTGAATAATGTGGTAATGCAGAATAACTTTCCTCCGATCATAGCCAGCAGGAATTACCTGTATGCAAATATTGCAGCTTATGAAGTGATGGTTCTGGGTGATCCTCGATTCATCTCTTTAGCTGGACATGTCAGGGACCTGACGGCTGTACCCCGTCAGGATACTTCCCGCGTGAATTTCAATTATGCTGCCCTACTGGCCTTTTGCAAAGTGGGTGAAGCTGTAACTTTTCCGGCAGGAAGCATGAAGGCGTATGTTGATGAACTTGATTCATTCGCAACATCCTGCGGTATGTCCAACGATATGAAAAAGGCTACCCGGCATCTGGCGGATTCTGTGGCAGGCCACATATTACAATGGAGCAAAAAGGACCATTATGCACAGACCCGTACTGCTGAAAGATATACGATCACCAATGAGCCGGGCAGGTGGGTACCTACTCCACCGGCCTATATGCAGGCCCTTGAACCCCATTGGCGGGAAATAAGGACGCTGGTCATGGACAGCGCGAGCCAGTTCATACCTCCCCGCCCGCCGGCATTTGAAATCACCAATAAGAATAGCAAATTATATACAGAGGTCATGGCTGTTAAAAATGCAGGCGACAGTCTTAGCGATGATCAAAAACATATTGCTGAATTCTGGGACGACCTGGGTAACAGGACGGTCTCGAAGGGGCATGTTACATTCACTGCAAAGAAGTTCACGCCACCGGGTCACTGGATGAATATTGTGGGAATTGCTGCCAAACAGGCGAAGGTCGATTTTTCGACTACGGTATATGCTTATACAAAGACTGTCATAGCCATGTTCGATGCCTTCATCCAGTGCTGGGATGAAAAATACAGGAGCAATGTGATAAGGCCTGAAACAGTGATAAACAAATATATT
>JANYAL010000201.1 GCA_025361325.1 Bacteroidota bacterium | reverse complement strand
GATTATCCCGCGGCCATTTCCTATCTCAGTATAATCTACCCTGATTCTGAGGTGAAGAAATTTGTAACAGACCTGAAGAAAGCCAAACCGGTAAAATACAAGGCCAAAGATATCTTCAGAGCCTCTTCACTGAGCCTGCTTGGTATCAGTAATTTCCATGTAAAGATGGACAGGGCCAAGATCAAGAAAGGGATACCACTTTCACCGATCCTGCTGGTAAGGGATCCTGCCAATGGAAAAGTGGTCATTGCGGATGGTTACCATCGGTTATGCGCTGTGTATTCCTTTGCGGAGGATGCCGTTATTCCCTGCCAAATCGTTTGATTACTGTATGGTGGTGGAAACCCGTTATTCCTTAAGTATACCGGCTGATCTGTTATTTATATCATACTGATATACTGTACCCTCCGGGTCTAAGAAAAAGGAATTATGCTTACTGCCTATTCAACTGGCAGGCAAGCATGTTCTGTTCTTCCAATTACCGAAATGAAGTCTAACTTAATTTTGAAATACAGGCAAATATTACATACTGGTATGATCCTGATCATTACTACTGTCGGATCTGGCGTAATTGGCGGAATTGGCAGGTAATAAAATAGTATTCATCCAGTAACTTTGTTGTGTACAGGTTGCGGAAAGCAAGCAGACTGCTTCCTGTTTGTAAGCCAGATTCCGCAACCTGTACGCATCCTGAACCTAACCTGAAGGCACCCAGACTGCTTTTTGACGGAAAATAAAAACCCCGGCTGTTCACCGGGGTTCTGATCTTCAGGTTCAATGATTAGCTGATCTTGATCTCCTTGGTCTCGGATTCCATACCGGCAAGTATCGGCAGGGTCACCTGCAAAACGCCGTCAATGTATTTAGCTGCAATATTTGCAGTGTCAATACGGTCATCGAGGGTGAAAGTGCGTACAAAACCACCACGGCTATATTCCCGGAGGATCCAGTTGGGCCGAGCAAATCCTTCAGGTGGCGTGTAGGAGATGGTGAGTTCGGTTCCCTTCACGTCCAGGTGAAAGTGTTCCTTGATGCGTCCGGGAGCGAAGACCAGCATCACGTAGCTGCTGTCTGTCTTGTAGATGTTTACAGATGCCCGTTGCATGGAGCGGATGAACAGGGGGTTCCTGTTTCCGTAAGAGGTGCCTTTTGCGGCACATGACTTGTTGTAGTACATGTTTTTGTTTTTTTGGTAAAAAAAATTTTACACATACCAATTTGTAAAAATGATGCCAGAACCGGAATGCTGCAATAATGTCATTACTAATGACCCATTTGTTAATTATTGAGCAATTGGCTCAATAGATGCATGTGTTATTTTCCGGCACAGGAGAATTTTCTGCTGTATGCTGGTACATAAGTTTCTAACAGTTGTGAACAATTCACATCGTCATAAACACTTACTGTTATACAGCTGATTAATACTTCGGTACAGGTTTCAGCTCCTTTAGCACACTTAAAGACCGGTTTGCTAGAATATTTCAAATATCTGCCGGTCTCAAAACTTTCCGTTTCAAAAGGGTCATAACCAAATTGTTTCCCGGAATTGGTCTCCTTGACCATTCGATCTATATAATCTTTTTCACTTTCTCCGGTCGGTTTATGCGTAAACCTTTGCCTGGTTTCCGGTATGCAGTCTTCGGGCGATTGCGAATCCGAAGAATTAAATGAAACGCATTGTGCGTTCTTATAAAATCTATATATCGTTCCACTTACCAGGTCAGTGTCTTGTTTGATACGATATCCAGGGATAAAAGGCTTTGTTGAATCTTTTTTCTTCTCCGTGGTAGTGGGATTAGCATCTGTAGAATCCTTCTTTTTCCCGGTTGAATCTTTATTCTGGTTGGCTGCTGCAGCGCCATTGAGAATGATATCGGCCAGTACTTTGAATAAAGTATGCAACTGGGGCAGGGTAGAAGGCACTACGTTAAAACTGCAGGGTACCGTGTTACCTTTCATATTCACCCCATTAAATGTATACAACCCGTTATTGTCTTTCACCGCACCCAGCTTATTGATGATTCCAGGCAGTTCTTTGTCCACAGCCCAAAGTGTTCTTTTAGCCGGGTCAAGATATCCGACCAGGTCATTTACCGGATCAGGGCGATTGTAGGTGGGCTTTCTATCGTCCGGCAAGGCAGCGGCCGCACTGGTGAGGGCTATAAAGACTTCCTGTATCAGGGAACGGTAACCACGTGAATTGGCATCTTTTGCCTGTGACACGGCAGTTTGCATCAATACCTTGTTCACCAGCGGACCAATGGCTTTATTATATCCTGCCATCTCTGCCCGGTTCTGTATATTTTCTGCGAACTGATTCAGCATTTCCCAATCAACCGGCTTGCTGTTGTGTTGCTGTATATTCTCCTTCAGGGGATTCAATGCTGTTTCCTGGCTTACATAACTGCAGTCCCAGTTGTTCAATTTTTTAGGATCTGCAGCTATCGATCTCAGCATATTATCTACTTGCACTTTCATCAGTTCCATTTCACTTTCAGAATTGGCCGGCATCATATTTTGCAGGATCGTTTGTGCATTCTGTTTATTGGCGTTCCCGGACCGGGTAGCCGGTTGAGAACGGGCATACTCATTGAGGTCATGCTTGAGTGCATCCTGCCAGTTGTTGAATTCTTCTTTCGTACGCAGGCTTCGCATCTGTAGCTGGAACGGATCGCTATAATCCTTTGGATGAATATTAAGGGTAGCGTTGATATTGAAGGGGCCGGGTTTCACACCCGTGATCATACGTTCAAAGCTGAATTCGCCTCCATTCCTGTTTCCTTCCATGGAAAGGGGATTTACATAGATGGACTGGCTGTTTCCTTTACCCAGTTGTATGGTACCGGAGGTAAGGTTCTCCAGGAGGAGTGTGGGATTTTGGTGAATCCTACTGTCAAGCCCGCTGATTCTTCCTTTCAGCAGGGTGGTTTCACCACGTTGCAAGTTATCTTTCATTACCTGGTAATCGGCCTGCACCTGGGTAAAGTTCATAGAAATGCTTTCTGCAAGTGCATTTGATCCTTTAGGCTTAGCCGTTATGCTTCCTGAACCGGTAGGTGTACCCGGAGGCAGTTTCAGAACCGCTTCACCGCGTGCTCCGCAAACAGGTGTAAGGGTTTGAACCTGGCCATGGTTATCTTTTACCTGGAATTCATAGTTATTCAGGTCCTTGAATGGGGAGCGGACCACCAGGTAGGGCTGGTCTTTTTCTATGAGCGGGCTCTGCAGTTGAATCCCGGGACCAGGGATACCCGGATCCACAAATCCGCCCGCTGTAACGGGGACCGTGTATGTACCTATATTCTTTCCCTTATCAAGTAGGTTAAGTTCTGTCGTTTTTCCGGCAAGTCCGGATGGCTGCACCGGGCAGGTGTAATGGAATCCATTTCCGGTATTTTCCTTAATGATATCACCGAGTACGTATGCTGTGCCTGAAGCCATCAGTGTCAGTTTCAGCAGTTTTTCCAGGTTCTTTTTCTTATCCTTGTCATTTTTTCCTTCAGGCAGGGCTGTTACCATACCGGAAATTGTTTCACCGCCCCTGATATCATCCGGCATAGTTACCCTTACCGTGCCTTCCGGTGTCTTTATATCATTGATCACCATACCGCTGATGGAGCGGGTCATCTGGCAATATACACTCTCTGAATGGAAAAGGGAGACAGTGATAATGGTCCCTATTACAAGTGAGGTCAAATTTTTTTTCATTGCTTTGGGTTTATCACTAAGATTACAATATTTTCCTGCAAATTGCAAATTTTAAATACTCCAATTTTCACCCGGGTCATCATTTTTTTTAAAATGGTATGTCATGAATGCCGGAAAAACACAGGGTCATTAGAACAGGCAGTTCACTGAAATTCCTTATTACCCCTTTTCAGTCTTTTGATTTACAGGAGCATTTACTTTTATAGCATTAATTTCCTGCATGTTTATTATTATTGAAAATATAGTTTATCGATTAGCGTATTATCCACAGACATATCCTAGTTTTTATGCAACTGGCATTATTTGCTTACTATGCGAAAATGGGGATCATTTGCTTGGCAAGTAGTGGATAAATAGAAATTAGATGTGCATAGTAACCTTCCCCTAACTTTTTATTAATGAAGACGTAACATGATGTGGAAAACCCACCATGCTTTTCCTTACCCGGGCACCGATCCTTCACATGAACTAATCATTCCAGGCCGGGCTTCCTGGAGACACAACGGCTTCAGAAAATGAAATACAGATTCGTGTGAAAGGATGGAATGGCCGGGCAATTTTAAAAGCAAACTCATAGTAATCATGGTCTTTACTATGTATTTTAGCTTAAAACTAAATGTATAGGAAAAAATATCTTTTACCCTTTGCTACAATTTGCCCAAACCGTCCCGGCTGTATCTGTAACTGATACTTATTCTATTAGATTATAATGCCAATTGTTTCCCAGAGATGGGTACTTCTTCCCACGGCCTTGCTCCTTTTCCTTAAACCTTATTCCTTCCCTTTCTTCCCGTTCTGCTTGTAATGTGAGGCCCTTTCTTCTTCTTCATCGTCCATATCAGGTCCTTTGAGGATCTTTCTCCAGTCAATATCCTTATTATATCATTTCATGGAAACCTGCGGATCGAATACGGCTTTGGAGGGCATTTCCAGGTTGTATGTTGTGTAATCGGGCCTGTCTGTAAAAAAATCCTGAAGTAAGGATGCCGTGGCATCATACTGGTTCACATACGGTAAGTTCAACAGGTTATAGATGGTCTTGAGTATCGACCCGAAATTAGCATGCAGATGCGAGGTATAACCGCGTTTCACATAGGGCCCGGCCATGATCAGGAGGCTTCTGTGGGCATCTATATGGTCCACACCACCCTGTGGGTCGTCCTCGGTGATGATCACAAGCATGTTTTTCCAGTAACGTGTACGCGAAAGAAAATGGAGAATCCTTCCAAGGGCAAGGTCGTTGTCAGCTACAAAGGAATGACGCAAAGGGTAGCCGTCCGCAGGTCTTTCCTCAGCCGTATGGTCATTCGGCAGCTGCAGGGTGACCAGTTGCGGCATCCTTTCTTTCCCCTTCAGCCACATGCGTGTGAACTCTCCTTCAAACTGTTCCATCCGGAACTGGTCGGGTATATTGGTATTGAATCCTGCATAATTATGGCTGGTCCGGGGCCAGAGTGCTTTTTGCATAGGCACCATCACTCCATGCCCCGAGCCGGTGGCCGTATCGTTCCAGTTCTCGCGGTTATGTGCAGTCTCATTGGCCTCACCGAAATTGTAAAAGGATATCTTACCACGGTCTAGCGCTTCCCAGAGACCGCCGATCTCGGCATAGTCTTCGGGGTCCATGCTGCCCGTTGAGCCCGGGAATCTCCTTCCCGAGGCTTTGGAGAATAACCTGGCTGATTTATCCACACTGGAATTGGCTTCTACCCATTCATTCGGAATGACCCCCAGCATCCAGTGATGACCATGGATGGAGGCATCACTGTCGCAATAGAAATTATCAGAAAAGGAGAACTGCCTGGCCAGTTTAAGGTGGTTGGGTGAAACATTCATGTGCACCAGGGTTTTGTCTTTTCCGTTGATCGTGACATTTTCCCCGAAACGCGCCAGTGAGGTATCTCCCAGTCCGCTGGTAATCTGTCCCAGCATCTCATCATAGGTTCTATTCTCCTTGGTGATGTATAAAATATACCGGATCGGGCTTTTTCTTATTCCCTGTAAAACAGGCAGGGGGTTTCTCCCATTATCCGTGATTGGTGCGGTGGAAAAAGTATTGTCAAGGCAATTTTTTGTGTACATAGCCAACTGACCCGCATCGGGTACAGGTATCTTTTGGAAAGTTCCAAGCTGTATGTCACCGATATACGTGCCCTGTACCGGTTTCACAAAACCCTTCCCTCCGTTGGGGCCTGCGCCGTAGCCTCTGCAGCTTATCACATAGATATCTTGCTCATCCTTGCTGAGTTTGACCCTTGCAGGTCCCCAACCGGTGGGAATCAACCCCTTTGTAGTTTTGCTCTCCACATCTATCACAGCTATTGCATTGAATCCGAGCAGGCTCACATAGATTGTTTTTTCATCCCTGCTGAGCGTGATGCCAAAAGGAAGGAGCCCGCGGTAGTGGTCAATCCGTTTATCTACCCGAATAGGTATATGCGATAATATCCTATGCTGCCGGTAATCAATGACCGCAATATTGTCGTTACTGGCATTAGTCACAAATGCATAGCGGGAGCCAATGGCCAGTGAATTCGGACTGGCGCCTCCTACCACTTCAGCACCTTCGAGCAATTGACCGATCTGGTATCCTGGTTTGAAACGATCTACTACCTGGTTGGTATTCAGGTCAATGCTGTATACGCTCATGGCTTCAGGAGCCAGCGGGCTTCCAAGGCCGGGGATATTTCTTCCATTAAGCGTATATCCTTCAATAGATGCTTTGGTATTGTCGCCATACGGATGAAAGGGCAGGAGCAGGCTGTCGAAATTCTTTTCTGTCAGATCGGGTAGCAACGGGTAATCGTACATGCCTGCATTGGCCACAAAGGCCATCTGGTGATCGGGACTGATACTGAGTCCGAATGGCTGCCTACCGGTCTTAACAGAGGCTGTGATCCTTTTTGTAACGAGGTCTATGCGTACCAATCTGAAATTACCCCGGTCCAGCACCAGCAACTCATTGTTGTGTTCATTGAATAGGAGGTCTGATGTAAAACTGTCATCATAGTTCATTCCATTCACATTTCCGTTCAGTGAGATGGAATCAATTCGTTGCATCTTATCAATATCATATATGATAACGGCACCATTATCACCGCCGCTCAGGAATACAGTTTTCGAATCGGGCCCGAATGCCACGCCCAGGAAAGATCCATTGGATAAAGGGGAAGGAATAGTTTGGTCATAGCTTGGTACCCTCACTGCTGAAAGGCTGGCATTATTGATGATGGTAAATACGCCATTGTGGAGTGTGACTGTTCTTGTGCCGTCTGGTGAAACGGCCATACCAAAGGGTTTGTTCGTGATCTGGATGGTCTTACCTGCCGGTGTCAGGAGCCGGACACTTGGTAAGACCGTTTTCCCATGTACATTAATGTTTGTATAGGAGTTCCCAGCAGGAACTGTCAACTGCTCGTATTTCTTTTGTGCATTGGCACTGATTACAAAAAAGCAGGATAGCAGAAAAGATAGTATTCTGCCAGAATAAATAGGTAAGGGCATGCGAATGCTGGTTTTGTTCTGGTTAAAACTATGATGAACGGATGGTTAAGAGGTACTCGGTTTAAGATTTTACAATTTGATAACCATTAAGCTTCAGTAGTATGTAGCCGCAGCAGAAGTTTCATTCCATGCTACTTTTACAATGATCTCATTCCTCCTGTTGATGAACTGGAAGGGGGCATTATATCCGAGGAAACGAAAATTTCCATAGTAAGGAATATCCAGTTCCCTGAGGATATTCTCCAGTTTTGTGGCATGCGATTTAATTGACTGATCCGTCGCATATCCTCCAAAACGAATGACGGCCACATATTCTTCGGGACTGGTAGTAATGTTCACATTGGGGTCATTTGGCTTAGGTATATTTTCTGTTGTGTAACCAACAGGCATAACAAAGCTCATGGAAGAACCTGTATCCTGTATGTCCATCTGAACGGGTGTAGTCATGGCGATGGACTTGCCCTGCTGGTTGCCACCAAAGATAAAGGATGCCAGTTTCCGGAATCCGGGAGAGGCAAGCTCTTTGTAGGTCCTGGCAGACGAACGTATGGTGGCCATGGTTGCGGATGGGTAAAAGCGGATCTCAATATCCTTTTCTTTTTTCACTACCCGATAGGGTTGGGAGGGTGTTGCCATAAGAGATCTGTTTGAATCGTTTTCTTAACGTCTGCTTCTGGGGGTAAATCCCTCGCATTTAGTTTAATACCTTTATGAGATGCAAAATTACTGTAAAACATCTCACAGTACATATATTGCAAATATCATATTGTATGGATTACCTAGTATCGTAAAAAAGTGATGTTAGGTTTGATAGCAGAACGGGTTAGGGAATTATTAAGTGGAATTTGAAGAACATGAAGCAGAGATATTGAAGGGTTATAATTCCAAAGATCATGTACACCTATTTGTGTCCGTAACGCCAGATTTAGTAATTAGTAAATTGGTACAGTATTTAATGGGTACAAGTTCTTAGGTTATTGCTGGCGAAGAAGCAGTTATCAAAAGAGTTTTTGGGCAGGCATATATGGGCACGAGGATATCTTGTAGCGACCTCAGGTAATATCACAGATGAAATGATAATGGAATAAATCAAGAGTCAAGATGAAATTGCTGGCAACTAAGAGTTCACTGAATCAGAAGGGCTTTAGTCGGCTTTAGCCTAAATCAAATCTATTGGCTTTTAGCCGATAGTAATTTACCAACCACCATAACGTATACTTCGAATCATTTTATGTAATATTGATCTATTATATCATCACTCAAAACTTTCAATATGAAAAGGTTACTGTTACTTATTTCATACATACTGATTTGTTCAATGAAAGCCTTCCCCCAGGAAGATATGGATAAGTTGGAACAGGAAATGAAGAAGATGATGACAGACCCGAAAACCATCTATGGCAAGAATGACAAAGTTGGTAGATACTACAATATCCGCGGATTCAGGATGTATGCTGAGATATACGGGCAGGGACAGCCGGTGTTGATCATTCACGGCAACGGGGGGTCCATTGCCAATTTCTTCAAACAGATACCTTATTTCAGCAAAAAGTATAAAGTGATCATAGCCGACAGCAGGGCTCAGGGAAAGTCTGCCGACCCCGGTGATTCGCTTACCTATGAAATGATGGCCGATGATTATGCCGCTTTGCTGGATACCCTGAAAATAGACGCAGCGAATGTGATTGGCTGGAGCGACGGGGGCATCAATGGATTGTTGTTGGCCATACGCCATCCTGCCAAAGTGAATAAACTGGCCATCACCGGAGCCAACCTTAGACCTGATTCTACTGCTGTTCCGCAGGCCATATGGGACATGGTTACACCTGCATACAATGAACTGAAAAACAAGGTAAATAAGAATGCCGGTGAAAAGACAGGTTTCAAACTCCTGAGCCTGCTGACCCAGCAGCCTCATATACCACTCACGGACCTGCAAAAGATACAATGCCCGGCACTTGTGATTGGGGGCGACCATGATGTAATCAAAGAAGAACATACCATGGAGATCTTCAAACATATTTATAACGCTTATCTGTGGATATTACCCAACTCGGGGCACAGTACGCCAGTCCTTTATGCCGATGAGTTTAATAAGAAAGTAGATGAATTTTTCAGGGAACCTTACCGTGTCTTCAAAACAGCACAGCGTTTCTTTTAATACCTGAAAAGTATTGACTTACCCCCCCCATACCTATCTTTCTTGGGCATCATCCTGCACCAAGGGTAACTTTCCTTGTTTGTGTTTTATTTCTTTGCCGAAAAGATGAGACTGTATATGATCAGCTTTTTCATGAAGTAATTTTTGCAGTAAAAAATAAAGATAACCTGAAGTAAAATATGAAATTTTGACCGGATAAAAGGAAAAGCAGGTATTCCTTAAAACGTTACAAATAATCACACACTCCTTTTTCTACTTTGTGCCTCCTGCCTGCAAAAAACAGAAGGGGAAGAATAAAAAAATAGTATTTACTTTTAGGTATGAATGCTTAATGATATTCAAAAAGCTGGTTTGCAGAAAACGTTCATAGTATTGATCTTCTTTTTATCCAAGCTGCAGGCATTGAGAGCCCAGCCTGGTGATACCTTGTATTCATACCGCCTATTATCCGATGTGACTGTCACTATTGACCGGACCATGGCATCCTTTCATTCCGGCAGACCGTTCATCCTTGTCATTTATGCATTGCCAAATGGTAATACCACAGCGCAGACCATGGGTAAAAGGATGCAGCCAGGCGATGACTGGCATTATGGTATACAATATATTCGTGCACAAACGGATTTTGTACGTCGGCAACTACCCAACCGAAACATAGTGGTAGCTTATCTGGAGAATGATTATAAAAGCTGGCCCACCTGGAAGCAGAAACACCCGCAATACGGCGATACTTTGACCCTGCTGGCAGATTCCATCGCTTCCCCTTTTCACAGGCCATTCATTTACCTGAATAGCCATAGCGGGGGTGGGTCTTTTATCTTCGGTTACCTTAAGGGGGTGAGGGTGATCCCTAATCAAGTACGGCGCATCAGTTTCATCGACAGTGATTACGGGTATGATTCTACCTATACAGATCAACTGCATGCTTGGTTAAGGAACAAACATCATTACCTTAGCGTATTTGCCTACAATGACAGTGTGGCCTTGTATAACGCCAAACCTGTGGTTTCTGCAACCGGGGGTACCTGGTACAGGAGCCATATGATGCTGAC
>JANYAL010000189.1 GCA_025361325.1 Bacteroidota bacterium | reverse complement strand
CACAATTGATGCATATATCTATCTTATGCTGGTCAAAATACCCGCTTACCGCTGCATGGTCATCGATCGAAAGGTCTTCTTTCCTGGTAAATAGATACGTATACTGGTGAAACTGTTCAGCAATAATGCTGAATTCTTGGCCCAATTGTCCGCCTGCTCCCGTTACCAGGATGTTTTTTTTATGATTACTCAAATGCAAAATTATTTTTACAGACTTCCATAGAAGGATATTGAAGGTCTTTCACGGAAATAAGTGCTTTTTCTGCAGGGATAACCCAGTTGATGTTCATTTGCGGATCATTATACGCTATACCTCCTTCAGCATCTCTGTGAAAAAACATATCGCATTTGTAAAATACCTCGGCTGTATCAGATAAGACTGAGTAGCCATGGGCAAAACCTTTAGGGATGAGGAGCTGTTTCTTATTTTCGGCAGACAATTCGGTGTTAAAGGCCTTTCCAAAAGTGGGTGATCCCCTTCTGATGTCTACCGCAACATCTAGAATGGTTCCGCTGAGCACCTTTATTAGTTTTGTCTGTGCATAGGGATCAAGTTGGTAATGCAGACCCCTGATGACACCATACGATGACCTTGCCTGGTTGTCCTGTACAAACCTTATATCCAGTCCTTCCTCAAGGAAATATTTCTCATTATAACTTTCAAAAAAATAACCGCGGTCGTCTTCAAATACTGTTGGTTCAAAGATGAGTAATCCGGGAAACCCAGTTGTTGTGAATGGCATTGGTGTTTATTAAAATTGTTGCCGTGTTGAATTAAATGTAATCCATCCTCAGCTGTATAATCTTTTAAAGTAAACTATAGTGTCTTTAAGGCCTTCATCAAATTTGATGGTTGGCTCATAACCTAGGAATTCCTTGGCCTGAGATATATCTGCCAGCGAATTCCGGATATCACCCGCACGTGGTTCACGGTAAGTGTGTTCAAAATTACTCAGCAGATGTTGTCTGCAGGCATTATACAAATGATTTACCGAACAATTTTCACCAACTGCCACGTTATACACTTTATTAAATGCTAATGTATTATCAGTGAGCATACCTTTAATATTGACCTGTACGGCATTATCAATGAATGTGAAATCCCGGGTCTGTTCTCCGTCACCATTTATATAAACGGGTGTTCTATTCATGATACCTTTTACAAACAGGGGTATCACAGCAGCATAGTTTCCGTCAGGATCCTGTCTGGGTCCAAAAATATTGAAGTACCGGAATCCTATGATCCGTAAATTATATACATCAGCAAATACTTGGGCATATAATTCATTTGTTCTCTTGGTGGCTGCATAAGGAGAAAGACAGTTTCCCACTTTATTCTCCATTTTTGGTAAACTCGGCTCATCTCCATATACACTTGATGATGAGGCATAGACCATTTGCTCTACTTTGTTATCCACCGCAGCTTTCACTATGTTCACAAATCCGCCCACATTCACTTCATTGAAATATACAGGTTCCCTGATACTGCGCGGAACACTGCCCAGGGCTGCCTGGTGACTTACATAGTTTATCCCTGTGCAGGCGATCTGGCAGGTCCCTGCATCGCGGATATCACCTTCCATGAATTCAAAAGATGAATATTGTTTGAGTATGGAGAGGTTGCTTTCAAAGCCATTGGTCATATTGTCAAGCACCCTAACCAATCCAGCCCCGTTCTTTAACAGGTACTCTGCAATATGACTGCCAATGAAACCGGCTCCGCCCGTTATTAGGAATTTCTTCTGACCAAGATCCTTTGTATGGAAGAGGCTATTCATAATTGATTGATGATTACAGGCTCCAATATTCCCTGCTGGTGATATGCCCCCTGAATAATCCTTTAAGGTCGGCAATCAAAGCCTGAGGTTTGGTGATGCCGGCAAAATACTGGTTATCCAGTTTTTTAAATTCAGCGTGCGGCACAGTAATGATCACGGCATCATAATCTTTACGCAAATCAGTAGTAAGTTCAAAACCATATTCATGTTTAAGGGCATCACTGTTTGCATGGGGATCGGTGATGTGCACATGGAGCGAATAAGACTCTAGTTCTTTCACCACATTGGCCACCTTGCTGTTCCTGATATCACTTACATTTTCCTTGAAAGTGCTCCCATTACCAATACATTTGCATCTTTTACATTTTCGCTATATTGAATGATATGTTGCAGCACCTTTTTGGCAACATACCCGGCCATGCCGTCATTTATGGTACGTCCCGCTAAGATCACCTGGGCGTCATAACCCAATTCCTTAGACTTATGTGTCAGGTAATAAGGGTCAACACCGATACAATGTCCGCCCACGAGTCCAGGTTGAAATTTTAAAAAATTCCATTTAGTACCCGCGGCTTCCAGTACCTCATAAGTATTTATATTCATTTTATCGAAAATTATGGAGAGTTCATTCATTAGGGCAATATTCAGATCACGCTGGGTGTTCTCTATGATCTTTGCTGCTTCGGCAACTTTAATGGAAGAAGCTTTATGTACACCTGCCTTTACTACCAGTTCATAAACCTTTGCTATACAATCACAACTTTCAGTGTCGCAACCGCTAACTACTTTCACAATATTGGCAAGCGTATGCTGTTTGTCACCCGGGTTGATCCTTTCAGGTGAATAGCCTGTCTTGAAATCTGTGATATTATTCAGACCCGATATCTTTTCAATGATGGGCACGCAGTCCTCTTCTGTGCAGCCGGGGTAGACTGTGCTTTCAAATACCACATAGTCGCCTTTTTTTATGACCTTACCAATGGTTTCACAGGCCCTGGTCACCGCTACTAGGTCGGGAACATTATGTTCATCTACCGGTGTGGGGACCGCAACAATAAAAAAGTCTGCGGCTTGTAAGGTTTCAAACTCGCTGGTGAAGGTAATATCGCAACCCTCAAAATCTTTTGAATCCAGTTCCTGGCTGGGATCGATGGCATTACACATCAACTCTACGCGCTTGCTATTGGTATCGAAGCCTATTACACTTATCTTCTTTGCAAATTCCAGCGCTATCGGTAATCCAACATACCCCAGCCCGATGACCGCGAGTTTTTTCTTCTTGTTTATGAGTTCCTGGTACATGCAGAATGATTAACTATTTTATACTATCAAATTCTTTAGGTAATTTATATAACTCTTCAGGGGCTAAACTCCTGAAATAAGCAAGGGTGATCTTCAAACCATCGGCCCTGTTGATGAGTGGCTCCCATCCCAATATTTCTTTTGCACGGGTGATATCGGGTTGTCTTTGTTTAGGATCATCCTTAGGTAGCTTTTTATACACTATTTTTTGTGTGGTGCCGGTAATTTTTATGATCTCGGCTGCAAAGTCTTTTAATGTGATCTCATCCGGATTGCCTAAATTCAATGGAAGAGTGTAATTGCTCAATAACAGGCGGTAAATGCCATCCACCAGGTCGTCTACATAACAAAAACTGCGCGTCTGACTTCCATCACCGAAAACGGTCAGGTTCTCACCTCGTAAAGCCTGGCCTATGAACGCAGGCAATGCCCTACCGTCATTCAGCCGCATCCGGGGACCATACGTGTTGAATATCCTTACAATGCGGGTATTTACCTGGTGAAATGTTTGGTAGGCCATGGTTATGGCTTCCTGGAAACGCTTGGCTTCATCATACACACCCCTGGGACCAATAGGGTTCACATTGCCCCAGTAATCTTCATTTTGAGGATGTACAAGGGGGTCACCATAAACTTCGCTGGTAGAGGCAACAAGAATAGTGGCATTTTTTGCTTTAGCCAGACCAAGGCAGTTATGTGTACCCAGTGAACTCACTTTCAGTGTTTGAATGGGAATTTTCAGATAATCGATCGGACTGGCGGGTGATGCAAAATGTAAAATATAATCAAGATGCCCGGTCAAATGAATGAACTTTGATACATCATGATGATAGAATTCGAACTGCCTCAGTTTAAAGAGCTGCTCAATATTCTTTAGGTCTCCAGTGATAAGATTGTCCATTCCGATCACCTGGTATCCTTCCCTGATAAAGCGGTCGCAGAGATGCGAACCTAAAAATCCTGCAGCCCCAGTAATTAATATCTTCTTTGTTGCCACTGCCTCTTTTCGTTTAATTGTTAAGCGGACCGATGGACCTGCGCCCTACACTCTCATAGTGAAAACCAAGTTCCTCCATTTTGAACAGGTCAAACAGGTTCCTTCCGTCAAAAATTACTTTATTTTTCATTAACGAAATAATCTTTGTGAAATCAGGTGTACGGAATTCACTCCATTCAGTGGCAATCAGTAATGCATCTGCACTGTTTAGTGCATCATACTGGTGCTCGGCATAGTCGATCTTGTCACCATACAGTTGTTTAACATTTTTCATTGCTTCCGGGTCATACACTGTTACAGCGGCACCTGCCATCAGTAATTTGTCCATCATATACAATGCCGGCGCCTCGCGTATATCATCGGTGTTGGGTTTAAAGGCCAGTCCCCACAATGCGATCTTTCTGCCCTTCAGGTCATTATTGAAATATTGTAATATCTTGAGTAATAAATGAAGCTTCTGTTTCTCATTCACCTGCATGACTGCATCCAGTATCCTGAACGGATAACCAGCTTCATTAGCCGACCTTGATAATGCCAGAACATCCTTTGGAAAACAACTTCCACCATATCCGATGCCCGGAAACAGAAAACGTCTTCCTATGCGCTCATCGCTGCCCATTCCTTTTCGTACCATGTCCACATCGGCACCCAGCTTCTCACAAAGCTGTGCGATCTCATTCATATAGGTAATCTTGGTAGCCAAGAAAGCATTGGCAGCATACTTAGTTAGCTCTGCACTTTTTTCATCCATAAAGATGATGGGGTTTCCCTGGCGTACAAAAGGCATGAATAATTCATTCATTATCTTTTTGGCATGTTCAGAGCGTGTGCCTATCACCACACGGTCGGGTTTCATGAAATCTTCCACTGCTACACCTTCACGTAAGAACTCCGGATTGGAGACCACGTCAAAATCTGAGGCGGTGTTCCTGGCAATAGCAGCATATACTTTTTCTGCAGTACCCACCGGTACCGTGCTTTTGTCTATGATGACCGTGTATTGCGTGATGATTTTTCCAAGTTCATCGGCCACACCAAGAATATATTTCAGATCTGCGCTTCCGTTCTCGCCGGGCGGGGTGGGTAAAGCAAGGAAAATGACCTGTGCCTCTTTTACACCTTCAGAAAGTGAGGTTGTAAAATGCAGGCGGCCCTCTTTCTGGTTGCGCTTGAACAGTTTTTCCAGTCCGGGCTCGTAAATGGGTATCTGCCCCGACTGTAACATGTCGATCTTTTTAATGTCTATATCTACGCAAGTGACATGATTGCCAGTTTCTGCAAAGCAGGTCCCGGTGACAAGGCCTACATAACCTGTTCCTACAACAGCGATATTCATAATCAGTTATTTATAAATTCCAGAACCCTGGATACAATGAATTCTTGTTGCTCCTCATCAAGTTCGGTATGAATAGGCAATGATATCACCCGTTCACAAAGCCAGTCTGTTACAGGTAAGTGATAGCTATTACCGCCAAAGGCATCGAACATTTTCTGTTTGTGTGCCGGAACAGGATAATAAATCATGGAGGGTACCCCTTGCTCTGCCAGATACCTGTTCAACCCATCCCTGTCCCTATCCTGCAACACCAGCGTATATTGGTGAAATACGTGTCTATTATTGCTGTCTCTAAACGGAATTAGAATGTTTTTATTACCCGCAAAGGTACGATCATAGAAATCAGCAGCCTTCCGGCGTGCGGTGATATATTCATCCAGGTTTCTCAATTTGATATTGAGGATGGCAGCCTGTATGGTATCAAGCCTTGAATTACAGCCCACCAAGTCATGGTAATATCTTTTACTTTGTCCATGGGACGCGATCATATGCAGCTTTACCGCTAATTCATCATCATGGGTGAACATGGCGCCGCCATCACCAAATGCCCCGAGGTTCTTTGACGGGTAAAAGGACGTGCACCCGATATGGCCAATGGTGCCTGTTTTCAATCGTCTCCCGTCAGAGAAGAAATAATCACAGCCTATGGCCTGGGCATTATCTTCAATTACAAAAAGATTGTGCGCCTTTGCAATGGCCATGATCTTTTCCATATCTGCAGCCTGGCCATATAAATGCACAGGGATGATGGCTTTTGTTCTTGGAGTAATGGCTTTTTCTATTTTGGCAGGATCTATACAGAAAGAGCTTGGATCTACATCAACGAATACAGGTTTTATGTGCAGCAGTGCCGCAACTTCAACAGTGGCAATATAGGTGAAAGAGGGGGTAATCACTTCATCGCCCGGTTTTAGGCCAAGTGCCATCATCGCTATTTGAAGGGCATCGGTACCATTGGCACAGGGGATACAATGTTTAGAACCGTGGTAAACGGCTAGGTCATCTGAAAACGCTGTAACGGTCTTTCCGCCTATGAACTGGGAACTTTCCATAACACCCAATACCGCTGTATCCACTTCAGTCTTTATCTTTAGATACTGGGTTTTGGTATCCACCATTTGTATAGGCCTCATAATAACGCTGTTTGAACGGCCCAAAGATAAGAATTAGCAAATGAGTTTCATTCCCGTATTCTATCGGGTCATCCCAGGTGATCGGTATCCAGGAATGAAAGCCTGCCACATTTGGAAAATTGCCATTAGATTTGGTATAAAATAAAGCTTGGGTAAATTCTTGTACGATATATTCCTTGTCCTATATTCTTTGGGTATTCGAGTAGCTGCCAACTGGAATCCCAAAGCAAAACAATGGCGCTCCGGTCGCAAACAAATCATTCTTATTTCCGGGGAGACCCCACCCCAACCTAACAAAAGTACTATCTGGATGCACTGCGCCAGCCTAGGTGAATTCGAACAGGGCAGACCCTTGCTGGAAAGGATCAGGAATACATTTCCTGCTTACCGTATCGTACTAAGTTTTTTTTCTCCTTCAGGATATGAATCTATGAAGAACTATAAAGGAGCTAACCACGTTACCTATCTCCCCATGGATTCAAAAGAAAATGCCAGGAAATTCATTGATGACATTAACCCTTCACTGGTATTGTGGATCAAATATGAATTCTGGTACTATTATCTTTCAGAACTGAAAAATCGGAATATCCCGGTACTCCTGGTCTCTGGTATTTTCAGGGCCAACCAGCCCTTTTTCAAATGGTATGGGGGGATATGGAGAAAAATGCTGGAATTCTTTACCTGTTTTTTTGTACAGTATGAGGGGTCCTCAACATTATTGCGGGACTTGGATATTAAACAACCAATATTCATTAACGGGGATACCCGTTTCGACAGGGTGATCGCTATTGCAGGTGATTTTGAACCTGTACCCTATATTGAATCCTTTTGCGGCAGCCGACAGGTCATTGTTGCAGGGAGTACCTGGGAGGAAGACGAGACCGTTTTGCTGCACTATATTAAGATGCACCCGGAGATACAATTCATCATTGCACCTCATGAAGTGGACAATGACAATATTACCCGCCTCAGGAAGATCCTCCCGGATACCCTAACTTATTCATCCCTTTCCGAAAATATGCCTGGTACAGCTGTTAAAAAAAACTTACTGATCATTGATAATATCGGAATGCTATCCCGTTTATACAGGTATGCTACGATCGCATATATTGGAGGTGGCTTCGGGAAAGATGGCGTACACAATGTCCTGGAAGCCGCCGTGTACGGTAAACCCGTTATCTTCGGACCGGAATATGAAAAGTTTGCTGAAGCTGCTGGATTGGCGGAGGCTGGCGGTGGTATTTCTTTTGAACTGCCGCTGGAACTTGAATCCATACTTACAGAACTGCTGGGCAATGAACAGAAATTAAAAGGGACCGGGGAGGCTTCGCGGCATTTTGTATACTCCCAAAAAGGATCAACCGACCGGATCATTGCGTATATTCAGGAAAAGCGTCTTTTGACCAGTTGATAGAATTGTTTCACTACTTCATCAGCATCTTTCCATCCGTTCTTAACTTTCAACTCCCGCTGGATCCAGTACTCTGCTTCCGCCAAAATGGAAAAACTATTGATGGTCTTGATGCTGCGTTCATACATCACTTCATCTCCCCGGAACAATGTATTGATGAACAGGAAACGGTCATTGACCCCAATGGCCTTCCTGAGGTCCCTGATCGGAACTTCAGTAAGGGTATCGCCCAGATCTATCTTCGCTTGTTTCAATTTTTCATTCACAGAAGAAGTATTTCCCGCAATTGTTTCGTTGATCTCAAGGGATGGCTGAGCGGGTTTCGATTGAAACTGGTGCGAAAGCGTTGGTATGTCATCCTCCATGTCAAAAAGGATCGATGGCTTGTTCTGTACACTGATCTTCTGAATCATGTCCGTCTTACGCCTCATCTCCTCCAGTTCAGCCTCTATCTCTGCCTCATCCACTTTTAGCACTTCAATTGTCTTCTCCTCCTTTCCTTCCATCAAGGTAGTTGCTGCCGGCCGCATGTTGTGAGCGGGAGTGATGGCGACAGGATCACCTGATGTTTCATGGGCATCCCCTCCCTGCAGGTGGAGCAACTCCGCCTGTAAAATCTGAACGGTAAGTAATAATTGCCCGATCGGGGCTTTCTGTGCTAACTGTTCCTGTAGTTTATTAAGGAGTGTTTCCACTCTTTGCATGATATGATATACTTTTGATGCCTTATAAGGGCTATGGCCTATATGGATGAGCAACCGACCTCTAAGTTACTAACTGAATTCTAAAAATATAGTAAATGTTTATAGAGCCGAATTTTAGGGGGGAAAGGAGAGGATGGATAGAGGTCATCAGCGGCAGTATGTTCAGCGGAAAGACGGAAGAACTGATCCGTAGGCTCAAACGGGTAAAGATAGCCAATCTCAACGTGGAGATATTTAAACCGGCTATCGATGT
The DNA here is from genome assembly GCA_025361325.1 of Bacteroidota bacterium. GTDB lineage: Bacteria > Bacteroidota > Bacteroidia > Chitinophagales > Chitinophagaceae > Ferruginibacter. The sequence continues at coordinate 1,070 of JANYAL010000189.1, read as the reverse complement.
ACGGTTCGATAAATTGAATATCGTGAGCCATGATACCAATGCTTTTCCCAGTACGCCCGTAAACAGTTCAGAAGCCATCCTTCCACTGGCAACGGATGTGGACGTAGTGGGTATCGATGAAGCCCAGTTCTTTGATCCGGGCATTACTGATGTATGTGAAACCCTGGCCCTAAACGGCATCCGGGTGATCGTTGCCGGGCTGGATATGGATTACCAGGGCAATCCTTTCGGCCAGATGCCCAACCTGCTGGCCAGGGCGGACTATATCACCAAACTGCACGCCATTTGCCAGGTATGCGGCAATATCGCCAATATCAGCTACCGTAAAGTGAATCAAGCGGGGCAAGTACTAATTGGCGAAAAGGATGTGTATGAACCACGTTGCAGAATATGTGCTCAAAAAAATGATTAAATGCCCGGTGATGTTTCTCCGGGCAGATTATAATATCACATGAACAGAAGGATTCTGACCCTGCTTAGAAAGGATTTCCTGCTTGAATTCAGGCAGCAGCATACCTTTTATGGCATCCTGTTATACATAGCCTCCACTATATTTGTGCTGTATCTTTCCATGGATAAACCCGAAGCCGCGGTATGGAACGGACTGTTCTGGGTGATCCAGCTGTTCATCTGTGTGAATGCAGTGGCAAAGAGTTTTTTGCAGGAAAGCCGGGGAAGACTGCTCTATTTTTATACCATCGTATCTCCCCTGGATTTCATCATTGCCAAGATCATTTATAACATCATATTCATGATCCTGATGAGCCTCATCAGCGTCTTTCTTTTCTTTGTGTTTTTGAATAACCCGGTTGATGACAGCCTGAAATTCATAGGCATTGTAATACTCGGCGGTGGCAGCATCAGTATCGTCTTTACGCTGATGAGTGCCATTGCGGCTAAAGCACAGCAGAATGCTGCCCTGGTAGCCATTTTAGGTTTCCCGGTGATCCTGCCCCAGTTGCTGATGCTGATGCGGCTGAGCAAAACAGCTTTCGCCGAAGTGTTCCGGGAAGGCGCTGTCATGCAATTGGCCGGACTGATAGCCGGACTTGATGTGCTGGTCATTGCCA
>JANYAL010000183.1 GCA_025361325.1 Bacteroidota bacterium | reverse complement strand
ATCTACAATTTTTTCATTGGTAAGCTGCATGTTCACCATTTTATTGTCTTCTACCCTTCCCAATTGAATCATCACGGCAGTTGAGATCATATTCAATACCAGTTTCTGGGCTGTGCCGCTTTTCATCCGCGTACTCCCTGTCACAAATTCCGGACCAACGATCACTTCCACCGGGTGATCTGACGCAGCACTCAGGGGTGCCCCCGGATTGCAACAGATACTGCCGGTAATGATACCCCTTTCCCGGCATTTTTCCAGTGCACCGATGACATAGGGCGTTGTTCCACTGGCAGCGATGCCGATCACCACGTCCCTTTCATTGATCCAATATGCCTGCAAATCGCGCCAGCCCTGTTCAATATCGTCCTCAGCGAATTCAACTGCCGAGGTTATTGCTTTTTCTCCTCCGGCAATAATGCCTACTACAAGGCCTGCTTCCACACCGAATGTAGGAGGACATTCGCTTGCGTCCACGATGCCCAGGCGCCCGCTGGTACCGGCACCAATATAAAATAACCGGCCGCCAGACAACATCTTATCCGTGATAGCATGTACCATCTTCTCTATCTGTGGTATCACTTTCTCAATGGCCTGTGGCACGGTCTTATCTTCTTTATTAATGTTTGTCAGTATTTCGCTTACCGTCATTTTTTCGAGGTGCCGGTAAACAGATGATGATTCTGTAATTGTTTCGAATGCCATATTATTTACTTACTGTGAAAATGTATTAATCCATCCATGGGTTTACGGATGACCTTGCCCAGCTGCAGTTCATACGAAGAACACATTTCATTCAGCACATCCCTGAAACCATAGGCAATGCTTCCGGTGAAATGTACAGGAAGTGTCCAGCTTTCCCGGTATTTATACACATGGTTAAAGAAAAAATCATTGAAACCGTCCTCAATGATGTTTTCGATCATATAATGTCCCCTGTTCTCTACCAGGAAAATGGCAAAAGAGGCAAGGTATCTGTTGGGCAGGGGGTTCTTATACACGGCGGTAAGGATCTCATCGCTGTTTGTGTGGAATGAGGCCCGGAAACGGTCCATAAGATCAGGGTCGAACGTGTTATACAAGAAATACTGGATGACCTTCTTTCCCAGATAAGCGCCGCTGCCCTCATCTCCCAGTATATAACCCAGGCCTGGGCTATTCTTTACTATCCTTTTTCCATTGTAATAACAGGAATTGGAACCGGTTCCCAAAATACAGGCTACCCCCTTGTCATGGCCGCATAAAGCCCTGGCAGCACCCATCAGGTCATGGTCAACATAAACATGAGCAAGTCTGAACACCTGTTGAATAGCTTTTTTGACCAGTCTTACATTCTCAACATTGCTGCAGCCGGTACCATAAAAAAAGATTTCTTCAGGTTCTGTACCACTCAGTTGCGGCTTTAATTCCTGTAACATGATGCCCGTGATCTGATCGGTATTCAGAAAGTATGGACTCAGCCCCTGGGTAAGCAGGGTCTTTTTTGTTTTTCCCTTCAGTAAGCACCATTCGGTTTTGGTGGAGCCGCTGTCTGCTATTAATAGGGTTGCCATAGCAATATATATCTGTAATGGTTAATGAAGATAATTCATTCAATTCAATCGGTTTCAAATTATGTGGTTCGTGGTAAAAAATTAACTTCGCCTCATGAATCATAATAAAAAACAGGTCTGGTTACCCCTTCTTTTCAGTTTTACAATGATCACAGGATTGTATTTGGGCTATTATATGAGGGACAATATGCCCGGTAAATCTTTTTTTTACAGGCAGCAGCAACGCCCCCTGCAGGAGATTATAGATCTGATCAATAATAAATATGTTGATGATATAAAGACTGATGCACTGGCCGATACTGCCATAAAAGCCATAATCTCGAAACTGGATCCCCATTCCGTATTTATCCCAGCGGAAGAGTTGCAACTGGTGAATGACGAACTGGCCGGGAAATTCTTTGGCATAGGTGTGGAGTTCAACATATTCAACGATACCCTGAATGTCATCAATGTAATCGGGGGAGGTCCGGGTGATAAAGCAGGGATGCAGACCGGTGATAAATTCATTGCTGTCAATGACAGTTTGGTGGCAGGCAAAAAACTGGATGCTGACCAGTATCGAAAATTACTTCGTGGGGAAAGGGGCACTGCAGTTGACGTGACCTTTCTGCGCAACGGGATTCAGAAAAAAGTTACCCTAAGCCGTGATGCCATACCCGTATCGAGTGTTGATGCTGTTTATATGATGGGCAGTGGAATAGGTTATATCCGATTGAACAAATTCTCCACACAGACCTACCATGAATTCATGGAAGCGTTGGATGCACTTAAGAAACAGGGACTGCAAAAACTGGTGCTTGACCTGAGGGGGAATGGCGGGGGGATGCTGGAAGAAGCGGTAGAGATCGCAGATGAATTCCTGGACGGAGATAAACTGATCACTTATACTGAAGGAAAACACTCGGCCAGGAAAGAATACAGATGCCGGAGGGAAGGCGGTTTTGAAAAAGGACCACTGGTGGTACTTGCAGATGAAGGCACTGCCAGTGCAAGCGAAGTTTTGATTGGTGCTTTGCAGGACTGGGACCGGGCTGTAGTGATTGGCCGAAGAACTTTCGGAAAGGGACTGGTACAGGAACAATTTGACCTAAGCGACAAAAGTGCACTTCGATTGACCATTGCCCGGTATTATACCCCTGTTGGCCGGTGTATCCAACGGCCTTATACTAACGGGGATAAGGCATACTATGAGGAGATCACCAACCGTTATCATGATGGTGAGACTCTAACTCAGGATTCCGTGAAAAATGATACAAGCATAATATATAAGTCAAAATCCGGGAAAAAACTATATGGAGGCGGTGGGATAACTCCTGATCAGTTCATTGCCCTGGATACCCTGGCTTTCAATGAACACCATGTTAGATTATCTCAAAAAGGGACCATAGGTAGATTCATCTACATCTATTACCTGTTGAATCGGAAAGTTTTAAACGGTAATTATAGCAGACCTGCTGATTTCAAAACTAGTTTCTTATTCAGTGATCAAGACTGGCAACAGTTCACAGATGCTGCGGCAAAGGATTCCATTGATCTGAAAGGTATCCAGGAGAACGAGAAAAATATATTGACCAGCCAATTAAAGGCTAACCTGGCCAGGATGATCTGGCGGAATGAGGGATTTTTTGAAGTGATAAACGCATCGGATAATTACCTGAAAAGGTCATTAGAGGTACTGAATAAATGACCGGCTTGCACATCTTTTAATAAATTAATAATATGAAATTGTGATTTTGATGATACAAACTTTAACAATTATTATATAATAATGTCTATATTTACAAAATAATCTATATAAGTATGAAAGCAATTAGACTCTTTATCCTTAGCATGTTCTTATTACCTACTATAACTGTTTATGCACAAGATGAACATTATTTCCTGCAGAGTATAAATCCTTCATTGGATCTTCATGGTGGAGGAGGCGTATCCAGTTATTATGGCGACCTAGTGCAGAAGAACCCATTCTTCAGGGAGCCTTCCGCGAGTTTCACCACAGGCATTGTATATAACCTGAATCCCAACATGAGTTTCCGTTTCGATTTCTCCTATATGCAGATACAGGCCCATGACAGCAAGAACAGCCGTCCTGACCTTGTTGCCAGGAACCTGAGTTTCAAAAGCAATCTATGGGATCTCAACGCAACAGCTGAATATAATATTCTTGACATGACCGGCGACAATAAATTCACTCCTTATGTTTTTGCAGGTATAGGCTTTTGCCATTTCAACCCTTATACGACTGACCGTTATGGCCAAAAAGTATTTCTACAGCCCCAGGGCACTGAAGGACAAGGACTGGCTGCCTATCCCAACAGAAAGCCTTATGCCACTACTGTCTTTGATCTGCCCGTGGGAGGTGGGATAAAATACGCTGTCAGTGACAGGATAACACTGGCTATTGAAATGTATTACCGTTTTGCCAATACTGATTACTTAGACGATGTCAGTAATTTCGGTTATCCTGATAAAGCTGCACTTGCTGCAAAGAATCCAACACTTCCGCAACTTACCTACCGGGGAGATGAATTGCCCGGCGGTGCACCCTATCCATCCCCGACACTGAACAGAGGAAATCCCAACAACAAGGATCAATATTACAGTGGTCAGTTGAAGATTATTTATCGGTTGAAGAATTTTTCTAGCGTAGAAATAGATTATTGAGCTGATTAAATATCAATTTTCCAAGCGCTGCCGGCATACATGCTGGCAGCTTTTATTATTACAGTAAATAGGATATCCAATAAAAGGCAAGTGATACCTTAATTATATTTCTTGATTCGCTTCATTGCAGGAATCTGCTACTTTAAGTGTCCATCGTTGTTGACTTAAAAATTTATCTTTACAAAAAAAAATAAAAATGTGGCTCAATAATATTTTGGAAACCATCGGTAATACTCCTTTAATAAAAATCAACAAGATCACGCATACCCTGCCCTGTACAGTATTGGCCAAAGTGGAATATTTTAATCCGGGCAATTCCATCAAGGATCGGATGGCTGTAAAAATGCTTGAAGTGGCAGAAAAGGAAGGAAAAATTAAGCCCGGTGGAACTATCATTGAAGGCACAAGCGGCAATACAGGAATGGGACTGGCACTAGCAGCCTGCGTGAAAGGCTATAAATGCATCTTTACCACTACTGATAAACAATCCAGGGAAAAAGCCGATATATTAAAGGCTGTTGGCGCAGAAGTAATAGTTTGCCCCACCAATGTAGAACCGGAAGATCCACGTAGTTATTATTCAGTCAGCAGACGCCTGGCTAATGAAGTTCCCAACAGCTGGTATGTAAACCAATATGACAACCTTGCCAACAGGCAGGCCCATTATGAACAGACCGGCCCGGAAATCTGGGAACAAACTGATGGCAAAATCACTCACCTGGTAGTGGCCAGCGGAACCGGTGGCACTATTGTAGGTTCGGCCATGTATCTCAAAGAGAAAAATCCAAATATAAAAATATGGGCGATCGATGTTTATGGATCGCTGCTGACAAAATATTTCAACACCGGTGAGATTGATATG
>JANYAL010000147.1 GCA_025361325.1 Bacteroidota bacterium | reverse complement strand
CCTTATATCCCTTTTTTAAGTATTCCAAGGCTTTCTTATTTTTTGATTTATTTAAAAATTGTAAAACATCCTCTTTACTACCTTCTTTCCTTCCAAGATATATACCCCTTCTGGCAAGTGTTCCCTTCCGTAATCACTAATTGCAGACAGGAAAAATATTGGATCACTTGTGCCGGTTTGTTTTTCCGGATTGTATCCGGGTTATTTGTTTTTCAAAAAAATTCTAGCCCAAAAAAAGCTGCCAACAACGACAGCCTAATTACTCGTAGCCCCGACAGGAATCGAACCTGTATCTAAAGTTTAGGAAACTTCTATTCTATCCATTGAACTACGGGGCCATTTCTTAAAACGGATTGCAAAAATAAAGTATTCCGCCTATTTAGGGACCCAAAGTTTAAATCGGATTATGTCGCCTATATTTGCAGTCCTGATTTTTTTATATGAAATTCCTAAATCTCATCATCAAATACCGCCTATGGCTGGGCATACTCTTCCTGGCACTTGCCATCTTTACCCAGCTTCAAACAAGCTTCTGGCCCTCCTTTATACTCTATCTCATTGCCCTGGTACTGATCCTGGGTCATTTCCTGCTGGGCCCCATGCGGCTGATACAGGGGTATATGGAAGAAGGTGATATAGAAGGTGCCAAAAAAGTAGTGGATTCCATCTGGTTCCCCGGTTTGCTGATAAAACCCGTACGCTCCGTGTATTATACCATCAAGGGAAACCTCTCGATGGTGGACCAGGATTATGACAAGGCAGAGATCATGATGAAAAAGAGCCTGGCACTGGGCGGAGGGTCACTGACCAAGCAGGCCGAAGGTCCCAACAAACTGCAGCTGGGCATGCTTTGCATGCAAAAAGGCAATATCAAAGAAGCGGAAAGTTATATTCGCCAGGCCATCCGTGCCGGTCTGCCGGATAATGAGAACAATGCGGCTGCCTACCTCCAGTTATGTTCCATCATGATGAACAAACGCGAATTCAGGGCCGCAAAAGAATATTTTCGTAAGGCCAAGGGTTTTAAGCCCACTACGCCCCAGATCGTAGACCAGATAAAACAAATTGAGAAATATATCACCAGGATGCCCGGGTAATTGATTTGGTAATGTGTTGGTCCGGAGATTGGGTGAAGTGTAAACGATATACCAAACCGTCTCTTCAAAACATCACCAGATTATATAGTTTACAAATCAGTTCATCTTTCCAAAGATCTCCTCCACCTTCCTGAACCTGTAATCAAATATTCCCTTTAACTGCCTCCGTACAAACAAACTGTTGGCAATATCGCCCAGGAACCAGAACGGTAGTTTGTAATGCACGATGTCTGTCATCTCCACCCCTCCTTCTATCGGCCTGAAATGATGCTGGTGGTGCCAGAAGGAATAAGGACCAAAACGCTGTTCATCTACAAAATACTGATTATCCGCCACATGCGTTATCTCCGTCATCCAGTACAGGGGGATCCCCAGCAAGGGGCTTACCTTGTATTCGATCACCTGGCCCGCATACATCTTTTTGCCATGATGCCTGGAAATGGTTCTGAAGCCCATCTTTGCCGGCGTGATCGTTGCCAGGTTGCCGGGATCGCTGAAATAGTCCCAGGCATCCCCGGGAGATACCGGTAACTGCTGAACGGTCTTTAAACTGTATACTCTGCTCATACCCTGATAAACAAATAAACTATTGTTTTGTTTACCCATGAACAGTGAATGAAGCTCAGGGTTTGAATTGCCTATCCGGTATCCGGCAAGCGGCACCCATTTCCTTCCCCCTGCATCCCCCTTTCTTGTGTACAGGTTCGCAACAGGTTGCAGAAATCCGCATGCTTTCCCAATGGTGAAGGCATGCAATACCGAACCTGTACACAGGAAAGTGCTTTTTTGGATGAACAGTCCAACCCGCCAATTCCGCCAAATGCGCCAAATGCGACAACGGTGATGGTTTTTACTTCTTAGAAGTATAGGTTTGCAGCGGCTAATTTGGAAATGTGATGATTTGGTGACGGGAAGTTCTTTGACATATGGATCGCTTAAAAGATAAGCGAAAAATGAAAGGGTATACTGATGCTGAAATGGGCAATTGACATTGAACTGTTAACAATCGTCACATCACCAGATCATCACATCACCAAATTAATATATCCCCTATAAAGGCTGACCTGGAATGCTTTGCTCTCCTGCAAGACAAAAAATGTACATCCTCCCGGATGCATTTCAACCAGAAAAAATCTGCACAACTGCCGGCTGCATAGCTGCATATATACCCATCTGTCATCTGCCCATCTGCCAACCACCGCGCTCCATAATCCAGTATCTTTGATCCATGCCCGGCTACCGCGATATACTGAAGCAAAAATTCGAAACAGAATACCAAAAACTCAATGAGGCACAGCGCAGGGCCGTTGATACCATCGAGGGCCCGGTAATGGTGATCGCGGGTCCGGGTACGGGCAAAACACAGATACTGGCGGCCCGGATCGGTAAGATATTGCTCGAAACAGATGCATCACCCGAAAATATACTCTGCCTCACCTATACCGATGCCGGCACCATCGCCATGCGCAAACGCCTGCAGCAGTTTATCGGTGCCGATGCATACCAGGTTAATATTTACACTTTTCATGCCTTTTGCAACGACGTGATACAGGATAACCTTGCCCTTTTTGAAAAGAACACACTGGATGCTGTTTCTGACCTGGAAAGTATTGAACTATTCAAACAACTCATTGATACATTTCCCGGCAACCACCCGCTCAAAAGGTACCGCGGTGATGTGTATTTCGAGATCAATAACCTGCGCAACCTGTTCTCGGCAATGAAGCGGGAAGGCTGGACACCCGCATGGCTCAACCAGAAGATTGATGAATATATCAACAGCCTGCCGTACCGGGATGAATATATTGCCAAAAAAGCATCCGGTGATTTCAAGAAAGGTGACCTGAGAACGGATAAGATAGATGAAGAAAAAGAAAAGATGGAAAAGCTGCGGGCGGCGGTGCATGAGTTCGACCGCTTCCAGGCACTGATGAAAAAGAAGAACAGGTACGATTTTGATGACATGATCAACTGGGTGATCCGTGTATTTGAAGAGAACAAGCCCATCCTGCTGAATTACCAGGAAAGATTCCATTACATCCTGCTGGATGAGTTCCAGGATACCAGCGGCACCCAAAATAAACTGGTGCGCCTGCTCACGGGTTACTGGGATCAGCCCAACATCTTTGTGGTGGGAGACGATGACCAGAGCATCTTCCGTTTCCAGGGCGCCAATGTATCCAATATGCTCGATTTCGCCAATACCTATACCGGTCATCTCATCACGGTGGTGCTTAGCGGAAATTACCGGAGCACACAGCCCATACTCGATATCGCCGGCACCCTCATCAGCCGGAACCGGGAAAGACTGGTCAATACTATCAGCGGGCTGAGTAAGGACCTGGTGTCGTCTAACTCACGCATCAACAAACTGACCAACCTGCCCCTCCTGAACGAATACAACACGGTCAAAGATGAGATGGCCGACATCACGAACAGGATCGCCGGGCTGCTGGAAGGGGGCGTTCTCCCGGAAAAGATTGCCGTCATTTACAAGGAGAACAGGTATGGGGAGGAACTGGCCGGTTATTTCCGTTTGAAGCAGATACCGTATTACAGTAAACGCAGCATCAACATACTGGTGCATCCCTTCATAAAAAAACTGATCCGGCTGCTTCGTTACATTAACGCGGAGCACGATATCCCCTATGGCGGAGATGAAATGCTCTTTGAGATCCTGCACTTTGATTTCTATGGCATACCCCCCATCGACATCGCCAGGCTAACCGTGGAAGTGAATCAAAAGAAATACAACGGTGAACTCAGTTCCATCAGGCGGCTGCTGGCAGAGAAAGCAGCTGCTCCTGCAAAGGATCTATTTGACACAGGTATCCATGGTGGGCTGAAAAAAATAAGCGATGTACTGGAAAGCCTTATAGCCGATGCATCCAACCTGACCCTGCAACAGTTTTTCGAGAACGTCATATCCCATGCCGGCGTGCTCACCTATATCATGAACAGTGAAGAGAAACACTCGCTGATGCAATTGCTCACCGCCCTCTTTGATTTCATCAAGGAAGAGACCAGCCGCGACCCCTCGCTGGGACTGGATGAACTGGTAAACATGATTGACCTCATGGAAAACGAGGGCCTCCCGCTCAACCTGGTGCAGGTGGCCGGCAGCGATACAGGAGTGAACCTGCTCACTGCGCATGGTTCCAAAGGACTCGAATTTGAATATGTTTTTATATCCGGTACCAATGCCTCCTATTGGGAAAAGAAACGCAAACCTGCCGGGGGGTATAAAATGCCGGATAATATTTTCACCGCTTCAGCCGATCAAACGGCGCACGCCGAAGTGGAGGAACTGAGGAGGCTCTTTTATGTAAGCCTTACCCGTGCTGAAAAACACCTCTTCATTTCCTATGCGCGTTACAAAAATGACAACAAGGAAATGGAACCCTCCATGTTCATAGCCGAGATCACGGATCAGCATGCGCTTCCAACTGAAAAGATCGTCCTCACCCGCGATCAGCAGCAGGAATATGAAGCGCTGCAGTTCAGTCCCAAAGCGCCTGAACTGGAAGCTGCGGAAGCAGATTTTATCAAGCCACTCCTGGACAAGTTTGTAATGAATGTAACCGCACTGAACAGTTATTTGAAATGTCCCCTCCAATTCTATTACCAGAACCTGGTACGGATACCTTCCGGAAAAAGCGAAGCCACTGAATTCGGAACTGCGGTGCATTATGCGCTGGAAAAACTGTTCCGTAAGATGACCGAAGGAGCACTGGGCCGGGAGGGCGGCCAAGAAGGCTTTCCGCCAAAGGAGGAGTTGATACTCGATTTCAACTGGTACATGCAGCGTCACCGGGAGCATTTTACCCGTGAATCATTCGACAGAAGGATGGAATACGGAAATAAGGTACTGAGCAATTATTACGACAAATACATCTCTGCCTGGAACAAAGTGGTGGTGGTGGAACGCAATATCAGGGGGGTAGTGGTGAACGGCGTTCCACTCAAAGGCAAACTGGATAAACTGGAGTTCAACGGAAAAGAAGTAAATGTGGTGGATTATAAAAGCGGCAAAATAGAAAATGCCCTGCCTAAACTAAAAGGACCGGGGGAGAAGGATCCCATGGGCGGGGATTACTGGCGGCAGGCGGTATTTTATAAGATACTGGTGGATAATTACAAATTGAAGGATTGGAAAGTGATCAGCACCGAATTTGATTTCATTGAACCTGATAAAAAGGGAGCATACCGTAAAGAGAAGATCATGATCAGTTCTATTGATACAGAGACCGTGACCCAACAGCTTAGTGATGTGTGGCAAAAGATACAGGACCGTGATTTTTACACCGGTTGCGGCAGATCTGATTGCTATTGGTGTAATTTTGTAAGGGACAACAAACTGGCTATTGCTTTACATGACCTGGAGGAAGAGACCTGAGCACATTTTTTAAGTAACCTAACACCGATCCATGAGACCTAATGTGATTATATATTCCCTGGCCATTATTGCGCTGGCCTACTGCATAGCAGTAAGCGGTTCAGGATGTGCACAGATAGGTATTCCTACGGGCGGGCCTAAAGATACCTTACCGCCGAAACTGGTAAAGGCAAGCCCGGAACTGTACGCGCTGAATTTTAACAGCAACAGGATCACACTGACCTTTGATGAATATGTTGACATACAGGATGTGCAGAACAATGTACTGGTATCGCCCTTTCCCAGGATCAACCCCGCCATTGAATTCAAACTGAAGACCGTTACGGTCAAATTAAAGGATACGTTGAAGCCGAACACCACCTATTCCATCAATTTCGGCAATGCCATCAGGGATGTCAACGAGGGCAACCCCTATAAGAATTTCACCTACGTTTTCTCCACCGGGAACCATATTGATTCCATGATAATAACCGGTAAAGTGATCATCGCCGAAACCGGCAAGGCAGACAGCACACTGATGGCTCTCCTGTACCGGAATACCAATGATTCGGCCGTTAAGAAGAACAGGCCCGACTATATGGCAAAGCTTACCGGCGACGGGAGGTTCACCTTCACCAACCTGGCTCCGGGCCTATATAAGATTTATGCCCTGAAAGACGGTGACGGCAGCAAGACCTATAATGCCAGGACAGAGGTATTTGCCTTCGCAGATTCCGCGGTCCGGGTATCGGAGACCGCAACGCCCATCACTTTATATGCCTATGCTGAGGTAAAAGATACCCGTGGGCAAACCGGTACCCTGCCAGCAAAAGTGACACCTGTTAAAAAACTAACTTATACCACCCCGGTCGTTTCACAGAACCAGGAATTGCCGGATGACCTTGAACTGAATTTCAATAAACCGCTGAAGAAATTTGACCCCTCAAAAATCAGGATCACCGATACCAGTTACAACACCATCTCCCCGGTGTATATCAAAACGGACAGCAGCAGGAAAAAGGTGCTGATTGCTGTGAAATGGCAGGAGGACATGCATTACAGGCTAATCATTGATCCGGCGTCAGTTGCTGATTCCCTGGGGAACAGTCTGACCAGGACCGATACGATCCGTTTCTCCACCAAACGGGAAACGGAATACGGAAATGTGGTATTGCGCTTCACCAACCTCGACCTGGCTAAGAACCCTGTACTTCAGTTTATACAGGGGGATGACGTAAAAGGATCATACCCGCTTTCTTCAACAACCTGGAGTAAGAAATTATTCAAACCAGGCGATTACGAGGTCCGCATATTATTCGACAGCAACAATAACGGTACATGGGATCCGGGCAATTATACAAAGAAGATACAGCCCGAAAAAGTGATGGCACTGCCCCAAAGACTGAGTATCCGGGCAAACTGGGATAATGAACGGGATATAGCACTATAATGATTTCAAAGCCAGTGGTGTCGCATGCTTTATTCATCACTGATACATGGATGGAACGATCAGCCGCAAGCACCCATTGCTGGAAGGCCTTATAAACGGATCTGTCATGTAAAAACCCTGAACCCGGACTGCTTTTTAACCCTGTTGTATGGGCGAGGCTTCTTATCTTTGGAGCATGGTCTTCTCTTCCACATTGCTTGAAAATGCGGTTAATGAATTCAGCAAATTGCCGGGTATCGGAAAAAAAACGGCCTTGCGGCTGGTATTACACCTGGTAAAACAGAACAGCAGCGACGTGTTGCAATTCAGCGACACCATCTCCCGGATGCACAACGAGATTAAATTCTGTACGCGTTGCCATAACATTTCCGACAAGGAATTATGCAATATCTGCAGTAATCTTCAGCGCAAACAGGACATGCTATGTGTAGTTGAAAATATCCGCGATGTGATTGCTATAGAAAGCACCCAGCAATACAATGGCATTTACCATGTGCTGGGGGGCATCATTTCCCCACTCGACGGCATCGGGCCCGAACAGCTGAAGATCGATGCTTTGCTGCAGCGTGTAGAAAAAGAGGAAGTGAAAGAGATCATCTTTGCACTTAATCCCAATATACAGGGCGATACCACCATCTATTACATCAGCAGGAAAATGAAGGCCTTCCCGGTGAGGATCACTACCATTGCCAGGGGTATCGCTTTTGGCGGAGAACTGGAATATGCCGATGAGATGACCCTGGCTAAAAGCATCAGTAACCGCATACCGGTGGAGAATTATATTGTATCCGGTCAATGACCTGCTTCTTCCTGCCCGGTAACTGTTTTTACCGGTTCAACCTGCATTTTTATGGCCTCAGGGTAATAAACCGTCCTGCACCAGGTGATATTCTTAATTTTAATGAGCTATGGGCCATTGGTCATGACAAAAAGAACAAAGAGAACAATCTTCTTTTCCATACTCGGCGTGTTGGCCATTGTATTGACCGCAGGTATTTACCTGTACAACAAGGGACCGGTATGTGTAAAATGTGCTGCCGGTAAACAGGTCACCGCGGTCATATTATATCAAACTTTTGCTGGCGACAGCACCAGGGCTAAAAGGGAATATACCAGTCAGATCCTGGAAGTATCCGGTATCGTGAAACAGGTGTCTCAAAACCTGCAGAACCAGGCTATCATTCTTATACAAACCAATGAACCGGGCGCTGCTGTGAATTGCACCATGGAGGGGCCGGCAGACAAAATCCGGAAGGGAGATACTGTGGCATTGAAAGGTATCTGCACAGGCATGGATACAGGGGCCGTTGAGCTTGGCATACCCGGGGATGTATACCTGACCCGCTGCTACCTGGCGAAATGATCTCCTTCTCCTTTCATATGAGGATCCCTGAATAACGAATGAGGTGTTCAGGATATCCGTGCGGATAATACGGCACCAGTCCGGGAAAAGTACCCGGAGGCAGGGTGGATACTCAATAATCAGCGCGTTAAAACGTTTAATAGTACAATTTGGATTTTTGAACCCTAACTTTAAAAACCATGCCCTGTAAAAGGACCCTCTTTTCATTACTGCTTTCATTGTCATTCGTTACGGCTGCCCCGGCGCAGAATTACATTACCAAGAACGGTACTATCAGTTTTTATTCCCGGTCGACCCTGGAGGATATAGATGCGGTGAACAACCAGGTTGTAAGTGTGCTCAACATCCAAAAGGGGGATATTGCTTTTTCGGTCCTCGTGAAAGGCTTCCTCTTTAAGAAAGCATTGATGCAGGAGCATTTTAACGAGGATTACATGGAAAGTGACAAATACCAGAAAGCGATATTTAAGGGGAATATAGCAGATATGGGAAAGGTGAATTTTACAAAGAGTGGTATATACCCGGTAATGGTCTCCGGCGACCTAACCCTGCATGGAGTGACCAGGAAGATCAGTACAGGGGGAACGATACAGGTCAGGGATTCAAAGATTGCTGCAACATCCGAGTTCAATATACGCCTGGCAGATTATAATATTTCCATTCCCAAGATGGTGGAAAAAAACATCTCTCCTACGATCAGGCTTACCGTAGATTGTATGTATGAACCCAAAAACTAACTTTCGACAATTCAATACGAACCCATGAATCCGAAGACCATTCTATCCATATCAGTTTTTATGTTGATCTTTTTATCCAGGTCCGTAGGCCAGGATACCACGGATATTATGAAACAACTGGAAAAGGAAATGGGAAAAAGTGAAAAGGAACAGACCTTTTACACCACTTCCACCTTCAAGACAACCCGCCTGGTCAGTGGTCATTCTGTGGAGAATACCGGTAAAAGGGTGATGGATGTCAAGATCTCCCATCGTTTTGAGAAACTGAACGAAGGCAGCTATAGTTTATTTGGCCTGGATGAAGCCAGGATGCGTTTTGGCTTTGATTATGGAATTACGGATAACCTGATGGCCGGATTTGGAAGAAGCACGTACCAGAAAACATACGATGTTTTTATGAAGCTCAGGATACTCAGGCAATCCAGGGGTAAAAAGAACATGCCGTTCACGTTGAGCTATGTGCCCACATTTGCTTTGAGGACACTGCGGGTTAATGTGCCGGGGATCAGCAATGATTTCACCTCTTGTGCTTCTTATACCCACCAGTTGATCATTGGCCGTAAATTCTCAGATAACACATCGTTACAGATTATGCCCAGCTATGTGCACCGGCACCTGATAACCCTGAATACAGATCCCGATGATGTGTTTGCCATAGGCATTGGTGGAAGACAAAAACTGACCAGGCGGATCAGTTTGAATGCCGAATATTACTACCAGGTGACCCGGCATCAATTGGCCGGTACAAACAACTTGTTATCCATTGGATTTGATCTGGAGACCGGTGGCCATGTATTTCAGTTGCATTTCACCAACTCCCAGGCAATGAATGAAAGTAATTTCATTGCCGGAACCAGTGGCAAGTGGGGAAAGGGTGATATCTTATTCGGTTTTAACATATCAAGGGTATTTACCCTGGGTAAAAAACATTAACAAGGTCTTTCCCTTATACGTTCAAACCGGATGCTGAAAAGATTTGTCATACTCAATTTCCTGATACTGGTGCTTGCTTCCGCCGCACTGGCACCGGTGTTGTTCTATAATGTAAACAGCGGCAGTATATCTTTCCGCTCCGATGCCCCGATGGAACTGATCAAGGCCTCCAGCAGCCAGTTAAAAGGAATTTTCGACGCAGCCAAGAAACAGTTCGCCTTCTCGGTGAACATCAGGACCTTTAGTGGCTTCAATAGCCCCTTACAACTGGAGCATTTCAATGAGAACTACCTGGAAAGTGATAAATACCCGAGGGCCGTCTTCGAAGGCAAGATTATTGAAGACATTGATTTTAATAAAGATGGGCTGTATTATATCAGGGCAAAAGGAAACCTCACCGTTCATGGTGTGGTGCAGGAGCGTATCATTAAATGTGAACTCGACATTAAGGACAAAGTGGTTTCGGTAAAATCAAATTTCACCGTACTGCTGGCGGAACATAATATTACCATTCCTAAAGTGGTACATGAGAAACTTGCATCCGAAATAAAAGTGGAGGTAAAAGCGGTAATGAAAGAAAAATAGACAAACCCCTGTTATTGAATAAAATATCTTTCATATTGATTTTCACGGTGATGATGCAAGATCCCTTTGCACAGTCACTGGGCTTCAGGTCTTTCAAATTGCAGAAAGACAATCAGCTCTTCAAGATCAATACCCTGTATAAGAATTCGGAAGGCCTGGTCTATGCAGGTACCACCGTGGGTTTGCTGAGCTTCGACGGTCTTAATTTCAGGAATGTACCCTTTTCCAAAGCTGCTAATACCGATACGGTGACTGCTGTCTTCCAGGACAACCAGGAACAACTATGGGTTGGGTTCCGGAATGGCCGCCTGGCCAGGAAGATGAACAACCGGCTGGAATACTTTGAACCGGAAGAAGGAACGCCAAGGAGTTCCATTACCTCCTTTCTGCAGGACAGGCAAAATAATATCTGGTTCTCCACCAATGATGAAGGCATCTATTATTTTGCCAATAAGCACCTGTACCTGATTGATACGGCCGATGGCATGAGTGATACCCATATACATGCCATGGTACTGGCAGAAAATGGCGATGTACTGGCTGCTACCGACCAGGGGATCAACTGCTGTTCTGTTTCAGGCTCAAAAAAGACGGTGAAAGTGATTGGTCCTAAAAATGGACTGCCAGATTATTATGTTACCTGTATCATACCGGCCGGGAAGGATCGGTTCTGGATCGGATTGCAGGAAAAGGGGTTTTGCCTGTATGATCATACCACCGGTCAGATCACGGTACCGGCCGCTGCCACAGACTGGAAATACGGTCAGATCAATTCCCTGTTATGGTTGCAAAACAGGTTATGGATAGCAACTGATGAAAACGGCTTATTGTATCAACCCGGTTTCAGCCTGACGGTTAACCCGGCCAATATGGGAGAGCAAGTACAGGGCAAAATCAATAACCTGGCTGTGGATAATGAGGGCAATATCTGGATGAGTACAGCCAACGAGCTGATATGCACTGCAGGAGAAAAACTTGAATTGTTGCCCTTGTACGATAAAGCACTCTATGAAACGATCCATTCAGTCATGTCTGATTACCAGAACAATATCTGGGTAAGCACCAATGGCGGGGTATTGGAATATTTATCTGTAAACGGCTCGTACAACAGCAAAAGATTCCGGATCGGAGAACTGAACAACAAGTCGGATATCACCAGCCTGTACCAGGACCCCCATCACAACATCTGGATAGGTACCATGGGTAGCGGAATATTCATACTGGACCCGGTTTCCGGGCAATACAGGAACCTAACCGAGAACCCGCTGTTGAAGAATGCCAGTATACTGTCCATTACCGGGAATGGTAATACGGTATGCGCGGGCGGGCTTGAAGGGGTGGCCATGATATTTGAATTGCATGAATACAATAAGCATATCAGTGAGAGATACAGTTTTACCAACTACAATAACATTACCAATATCGGCAATAATTATATTTATTATATACTGAAGGACAGCCGCGGCAGGATCTGGTTCGGTACGGATGGTAAGGGAATAACAGTACTGGATAAAGGAAAATTCACGCATTATGGCATGGAAAGCGGTTTAAAGGATGACCATATATTTTCTTTTGCGGAAGATAAAAATGGAGATATCTGGTTCAATACGGACAATGCGGGGATTTACCGCTTCAACGGCAGTTCATTCATTAATTATAACTCCGCCAATGGGATCAGCGACCTGAGGATCAGCACCATCAAGACAGACAGGCTGGGGAATGTGATCATTGTCAATAAAAAGGGATTCGATGTGCTGCATCCCCAGACAGGCACGATCTGTTATTATAACAACAAGCAGGGGATTCCCGAGGAGATCAATACCGATGTGGGAACCGTTGCACAGGATACTTCGGGGAACATACTGTTTAGTACTGCACAGGGCATAGTCAAATACACGCCCGTTAATAACACCCTGAACTATCCAAAGACCATTATAGAGACTGTTCAGTTGTTCCTGCAAGATATCGACAGGTATAAACCCGGTAGCTTCAGGTATGATGAGAACAGTATTACGTTCAATTTTACGGGTGTGTATTACACTGATCCGGACCAGATACGATACCAGTATAAATTAGAGGGCCTGGACAGCGCCTGGATACTGACCCGCGACAGAAAGATCTCCTTCCTGCAGTTGCAGCCGGGTAAATACACATTCCATGTCAGGTCTTCACTGAATGATGATTTCACGACCGCAGATGAGGCTACCTACTCTTTTGTAATAGAAACACCGCTCTGGAAACGATGGTGGTTCATTATACTTACAGTGCTGGTTATTGCCGGACTCATTTACCTATACATCAGGAGCCGGGAAAAACAGTTAAAAAAGATGCAGCTGCTGCAACAGGAAAAAATACAGTTTCAGTTCCAGGTATTGCGCAACCAGGTAAACCCGCATTTTTTGTTCAACAGTTTTAATACACTCATTTCAGCCATTGAAGAGAACCCAAAGGCGGCTGTAGACTATGTGGAACAGCTGTCTGGCTTCTTTAGGAATATCGTGAATTACCGGGATAAGGATGTCATTACACTGGAAGAAGAGATCAATATGGTGCAGACCTATTTCTACCTCCAGCAAAAAAGATACGGGGAGAGCCTTAAGCTGGATATCAGGATCACCACGGAAGCAAAAAGAAACACGTATATCCCTCCCCTGACCCTGCAATTGCTACTGGAAAACGCCATCAAACACAATGCAATATCCAAGGAGACTCCCTTGCTGGTGAAATTATACATGGAGCAGGACAAATGGCTGATCATGAACAATAACATCAATCCAAAACTCAGCCAGGAAGCCAGTTCAGGGATGGGCCTGCAGAATATCATAAACCGATACAACCTGCTAAGTCATGAACCAGTACGGATAGACAATAACGGGATTGAATTCAACGTTACATTACCTATACTAAAACAGCAGAAAGATGCTTAATATATTGATCATAGAGGATGAGGAACCAGCTGCCAAGCGACTGCAGAAGATGCTGCTTGATATCGTTCCGGAAGCTACCGTGCTGGAAAATATCGTTAGCGTTTCCTCCGCCCTAAAATGGTTCAGGGAAAACCCTTCTCCCGATTTGATCATCTCGGATATACAATTATCGGACGGGCTGAGTTTTGAGATATATAAAAAGATCGACCTGGTATGCCCGGTTATTTTCACGACGGCATATGACCAATATGCCATAGAGGCCTTTAAAGTGAACAGCATTGATTATTTGCTTAAACCCATCAGGAAAGATGAGCTTGAAAAAGCGGTCACAAAATACAAGAAGATCAACCGGTCTGCTGCTGAACCGGTCATAGACATCAATAAATTACTGCAATCCTTCAGTCCGGGGGGTACAGAATATAAAAAACGCTTTGTGGTCAGGTATGGAGAGCATATAAAGACCATAAATATAGAGGATGTAGTATATTTCTATACAGAGGATAAAGTGAATTTCTTGTGTACCCGGGACAGCCGCCGTTTTGTGATTGATTTTAACCTGGATACACTGGAATCCACCCTTGACCCTAAGACCTTCTTCCGTATTAACCGGCAATACATTATTGGAATCCATTCTATAGCAGAAATGCTGGCCTACTCGAAAAGCAGGGTATTGGTAAAATTGAATCCATCTGCCAAGCATGAGACCATTGTAAGCACAGAGCGCTCAGCCGATTTTAAACATTGGCTGGGAGATGAAAAATAAGTTCAGTTCTTTTCAGCAGTTCAAATTACAAATTGGGAGTAAATAAAGGAGCATTCATCCCATTTCAGCAATGAGGTTTCGGTTATTAATTTTATACGGGATACACCACGTTACCCCATATTACATTCATTACCTTGAAGAAAGAGAACGGAAAATTGTAGGAAGCCAAACAGGATGAAACCTTATTTCTCAGAACCGAACTATTTAAAATGCTTCCTGCACAGGAAGACTTATTATTACTTCCATGAACCAGTTACAAGGGTATTCATTTCAGCCTAAAATGCCCTGACATTTTGCGTTATGGCATTTCTGGCATAAATTTGTAATCATATTCAGGTGGATTTGTTTATTGTTCGGCCTGTAAAATTGAACTAATAAACGATAGCATTCCAGACATCTTCACGGACGGTTCTCGTTTATTTGATTCCAGGATTCTTTTTCACGGCCTTTTGATACAACAAACCAGCTTTGATTCATTTATATTAATGTTTTTTATGAATAAGAATATCAGGGACTGTCTTAAAGAACGCATCCTAATCATTGATGGGGCCATGGGAACCATGATTCAAAAGTATAAACTCCAGGAAAAGGATTACAGGGGCGATCGTTTCAAGGACTGGCATACCGATGTAAAAGGCAATAATGACCTGCTGAGTATCACCCAGCCAGGCATAGTGGAAGCCATTCACCGGGAATATCTGGAGGCTGGTGCTGATATCATTGAGACCAATACATTCAGCAGCACTTCAATAGCCCAGGCCGACTATGACATGCAGTCCCTGGCTTATGAATTGAATGTTGATGCTGCCCTGTGTGCACGAGAAATCGCTGACGAATACACAGCCAAAGACCCTTCCAAACCCAGGTTTGTGGCAGGAGCCATAGGCCCTTTGAATAAAACATTGTCCCTTTCACCTGACGTAAATAACCCGGGCTACAGGGCAGTGACTTTTGATGAGGTGACTGAGGCTTATATGGAACAGATCCGGGGACTGGTAGACGGAGGGGTAGATATATTACTGGTTGAGACCATTTTTGATACCTTAAATGCCAAAGCAGCCATCTATGCTATAAAAAAATATTTCAGGCAAACCGGTAAGACCGAATTGCCGATCATGATAAGTGGAACTATTACTGATGCAAGCGGAAGAACGCTCAGCGGCCAGACCCTGGAAGCGTTTTATATTTCAGTCCTGCATGCCAGGCCGCTGAGTATAGGTTTGAACTGTGCATTGGGTGCCGCCCAGATGAGGCCGCATATAGAGGAATTGTCACAGATCGCAAATTGCTATACTTCTGCGTATCCCAATGCAGGGTTGCCCAATGCGTTCGGGGAATACGATGAACAGCCGGAAGAGACCGCCCACATCATTGAGGAATGGGCCCGGGAGGGCTTTGTGAATATCGTAGGCGGATGCTGCGGTACCACACCAGATCATATCAAACACATTGCGGATGAAGTAAAAAAATATAAACCCAGGGAATTACCAATCATGGATGAGGTTTTGACCTGACAGCGTACAGGATTTGTTGAACCTCCGGGTAAATAATGAATTATGAGCGAATCGATACATATCAAACCTTTTCTTCGGTTAAGCGGATTGGAGCCCCTGACAGTAAGGCCGGAAACCAATTTTGTGAACATTGGAGAACGAACAAACGTTACCGGCAGTAAAAAATTCGCCCGACTGGTTCGTGAGGATAGATATGAAGAGGCTCTGGGCGTTGCACGCCAACAAGTGGAAAGCGGTGCCCAGGTCATTGATGTGAATATGGATGACGCCCTGCTGGACGGCGTAACGGCCATGAGAACTTTCCTGTACCTGGTCCAGGCTGAGCCGGATATAGCCAGGATCCCTATCATGATTGATTCCTCTAATTTCGGAATCATTGAGGCAGGACTTAAATGCGTACAGGGAAAATGCATTGTGAATTCCATTTCACTGAAAGCGGGTGAAATAACATTCATGGAGCAGGCCTTTATTTGCAAAAGCTTCGGTGCTGCGGTTATCGTGATGGCTTTTGATGAAAAAGGACAGGCCGATACGAAAGACCGCAAAGTGGAGATATGCCGGAGAGCCTATGACATACTCACACAACAGGTTGGATATGATCCATCGGATATCATCTTCGACCCCAACATATTTGCCGTGGCCACAGGTATAGAAGAACACAATAATTATGCGGTGGATTTCATTGAGGCCACCCATGAGATAAAAAGATTAATGCCCCTGTCTAAGGTCAGTGGCGGAGTTAGCAATGTGTCATTTTCCTTCAGAGGTAATGACCATGTGCGGGAAGCCATTCACAGTGTGTTCCTGTATCATGCTATCAAAGCCGGAATGGATATGGGCATTGTGAATGCCGGGCAACTGGTGGTATATGATGAGATCGAACCCACACTTCGGAACCTTTGCGAGGATGTTTTGATGAACAGGAATAATGATAGTAACGAAGCAACGGAAAAACTGATCATATATGCAGAAACCGTCAAGGCAAAGGGTAAAGTGGAGATCAAAGACGAGAAATGGAGAAATGATGAAGTGGAAAAACGCCTAACTCATTCACTGGTGAATGGCATCACTGACTATATTGTAACTGATACGGAAGAAGCTCGTTTGAAATATGCAAAGCCGTTGGATGTAATTGAAGGGCCGCTAATGGATGGAATGAATGTAGTGGGCGACCTGTTTGGCTCGGGTAAGATGTTCCTGCCGCAGGTGGTAAAAAGTGCACGGGTAATGAAAAAAGCTGTGGCTGTATTGACCCCTTTTATAGAACAGGAAAAAGAGGACCGGAAACAGGCGCATCTTGCCGCAGGCACAACCAGTGAGGAATCGGCCGGTGCAGCCCGGATCCTCCTTGCCACGGTCAAGGGTGATGTACATGATATCGGAAAGAACATCGTAGGTGTCGTTCTTGGATGCAACGGGTATGACATCATCGACCTGGGTGTGATGGTGTCAGCAGATAAGATCCTGGATACTGCCATAAAAGAGCACGTCGACATCATCGGGTTAAGCGGGTTGATAACCCCTTCCCTGGACGAAATGGTTCATTTGGCACATGAAATGAAGCGCCGCGGAATGAAACAGCCTTTGATGATTGGTGGTGCCACTACCTCCCGTATGCATACGGCCGTAAAAATTGCCCCCCAGTATGACCACGGCGTGATTCATGTACTGGACGCCAGCAGAAGTGTAACCGTTGCTGGGAGCCTGCTCAGCAAAGAACAGAAACCGGTTTTCCTGGATTCCATCAGGATGGAGTATGATAAATTGAAGGAGGAATTTGGCAATAAAAGATCAGCAAAGGTTTATCTGCGTTATGAAGAAACCCAAAGAAACCCAGCCAAAATAGACTGGGATAATTACAAACCCGAGGCACCTTCATTCACTGGAATCCGGATCCTGGATGACTACCCGCTGTTGGAGATCGCATCCTTTATTGACTGGCAGCCTTTCTTCATTGCCTGGGAAATGCATGGCAGGTTCCCGGCCATCTTACATGATGAAGTGATCGGTCCTGAAGCCACCAAACTTTACCAGGATGCAAAAACACTTCTGAAAGAGATTATCAAAGAAAAATGGCTGAAGGCAAAAGGGGTGATTGGTTTCTGGCCCGCCAATAGAACAGCATCTGACACTATAGATGTAAAAGGCAGTACAGCAACCGTAAAACTGGAGTTCCTGAGGCAACAGGTAAAGAAAGCAGATGGCCAACCAAACCTGTCACTGGCCGATTTTATTGCACCTGCTGAAAAGAATTACCAGGATTACATTGGTGCTTTCAGTGTTACCATAACGGGTATTGAAGAACACATCAAAAACTTCGAAGCAAAGCATGATGATTATAATAAGATCATCCTGCAAGCGCTCGCCGACAGGCTGGCCGAAGCATTCGCAGAACTGCTCCATAAAAGAACACGCCTGGAATACTGGGGTTATGCAAAACAGGAGGAACTGAGCAATGAACAATTGATCCATGAGGAATATCGGGGTATAAGGCCTGCCCCGGGTTATCCTGCCTGTCCGGATCATACCGAGAAATATAAATTATTTGAATTGTTGGGAGGAAGGGACACCACGGGTATAACGCTCACAGAATCTCTTGCCATGTACCCCGCATCTTCAGTTTGCGGTTGGTATTTTGCCCTCCCTGAAAGTAAATATTTTGGTGTAGGCAAAATCAATAATGACCAGTTGAAAGATTACGCCAGGCGCAAAGGGATGTCATTGGATGATGCCACGAAATGGCTGCGGCCGATACTGGATTAGGATATATGTTTATCGTACCCCTGCAAAGAGAATGAATCAGAAGAAAAGATCGTTTTCTGCGAGTTATCAGAAGCTTGTACAATGGGTTAATTATTTTCCAAAAAGGCTGATATTTTCACAAGTCAACTAGAATTAAGACTTATAAAGATTTTTTTCTCCATCAATAAACTGACGGCATGTGCCTAATCTGAAATATAATTACAGCTGACAGAAAACCTCTTGTTTGACTTCAGGCAGTTTTATTTCATTAATTTTATAGGCTAAATAATGACATTCCATGAGAAAATTATTACTTTCCCTTTGGGTGATTACGTTAATTTTCGCATCGCTTCATACCCAGGCGCAGATGAAAAAGAAGGATAGGAAAAAGGAATTCTATTTTTCCTGGGGGTACAATACTGAATGGTATACCAACAGTGATGTCAAGGTTAACCAGCCTGAGCTGGGGAACAGCTACGGGTTCGTTAATATCAAAGGACATGATCACCGGGGTTGGGACGAGGGCTTGTTTACCAAAGCCATCAGCATACCCCAGTACAATTACCGCCTGGGATTATTCATCAACCGGGAAAAAGGGCTGGCATTCGAGATCAATTTTGACCATACGAAGTACATATTTGCGGACCAGACTGCTCATATTAAGGGTACTATAAATAAAGTACAAATCGATTCCACAGTGAATTTCAATGCTGCAAATGGTTTTTATTATTACCTGAATAATGGCGCCAATTTTCTGTTATTCAATATAGTAAAACGTTGGCAATGGTATCACAGCAGGCATATAAGAATCGACCTGCTGGGAAAAGCGGGCATCGGGCCGGTGATACCACATGTGGAAAATTCATTTTTTGGAAAACCGAACAACAAGGGTTTTCAATTAGGCGGATGGAATTTAGGCTCGGAAGCTGCAATCCGGACCACTTTTTTCAACATTATTTACCTGGAATACTGCAATAAACTGGATTACGCCAGATATAGTAACTTAAAAGTGTATCAGGGTACCGCAAAACAGAATTTCGGAACATATGAAATGATCTTAAATTTAGGTGTTACCTTCCCGGTTGGTAAATAATATGACGTTGAAACCATTCATAACCTTGCATATCATCTAATCAAGAATCATGAGGATCATTTCCTATAATGTGAATGGCATCCGCGCCGCACTTAAAAAAGGGTTCCTTGATTGGTTGAAGACCGATCCTGCAGATATCATCTGTCTTCAGGAGACCAAAGCAAACAAACAGGATGTGGATGTGAAACTATTTGAAGCACTAGGATTCCACCATTACTGGTATAGTGCAAAAAAAAAGGGATACAGCGGTGTTGCCGTTTTCTCCAAAATCGCACCCGACAAAGTGACGTTCGGAAACGGTCATTCCGAAAGTGATGATGAAGGCCGTATTATTCAACTCGATTTCGGGGATATCAGGCTCATCAATGCCTACTTTCCTTCGGGTACAAGCGGAGAGGAAAGACAAGCCTTTAAATACCGTTGGCTGGATGAATTATTTATTTACTTAAACAAACTGAAAAAGAAATATCCTAAGATCGTTCTGGTTGGAGACTTCAATATTGCGCATACAGAGATCGATATCCATGACCCGAAAGGGAATAAGAACAGTAGTGGTTTTTTACCTCAAGAAAGGGAATGGATGACCAAATTCCTCAACAATGGCTGGCTAGATACATTCCGGGAATTCCATCCTGAACCTCACCGCTACAGCTGGTGGAGCCAGCGCTTTCCAAGTGTAAGACTGAATAACAAAGGTTGGCGTATTGATTACATCACTGTTACAGAACCCCTGAAAAAAAAGCTGAAATACGCAGATATATATCCAGATGTGAAACACAGTGATCATTGTCCTGTATTTATAGAACTAAAATGACCTAGGTTCACCATGCTTATT
>JANYAL010000263.1 GCA_025361325.1 Bacteroidota bacterium | reverse complement strand
AGGAGAACAAGAGAAGTTGTTGTTTTGATGAACATATATTTTATAAATTAACTGACTCGCACAAAAATATAACTAACAACATCAACCTGGCTGCACTTGAGTTCACAATCATTTCAGAACATCTATTGTTTTGTTGGCATTACGTATCAAAAGATATAATTTCCGCATTATATAATTACCCGCCTCCTGATGATACCGGACCCTCCCCCTGTATATTGAACTGCGTATTCCGTCTTTAATAATTTGACTATTGTGTTACCGGGAGTTACTGCTTGCGGTAATGGTGTATTGCAACTTTGCATAATTATCCACTTTATCTAAAACATGTTAAAGATGAAAACAATTTGTATATATGCTGCACTGCTGTTCAGCATCTTCGGCATCAGTGAATCATTCGCACAGAATTCCATTAAACAGGAAACCATCAAAGTATGGGGCAATTGCAGCATGTGCAAAAAAGTAATTGAGAAGGCTGCGAGATCTGCAGGAGCAACAAAGGCAGACTGGAATACTGGAACAAAAATTCTAAAAGTATCCTATAATGAGACCGAGACCAATGGGAAAAAGATACAGGAGTCAATTGCAAACTCCGGATATGATACCCGGGACCTGACTGCAGATAATAACGCCTATAAGAAATTACCCGAATGTTGTCATTATGACAGAAAGATCGCTTTGGCTGATATGGCCGTTGATCCAATACTATATACCTGCCCGATGCATCCCAATGTGGAAAGTCATAAAATGGGCAAATGCCCAGATTGTGGTATGGACCTGGTAGTAAAAAAAACAATATTATATACCTGCCCAATGCATCCGGATGTGATTAATAATAAAAAGGGGAAATGCCCGGAATGCGGTATGCATCTTGTGGAAAAGAAAACAGCATCAATGCAATGATCAGCAGTAAAGTGAAGTGCCTGACAATCTCTTGACTTCAAGCCCTTCACTTTATAAAAATATAAGTTAAATGAGATTAGTAAAATCTATTTACCTGTTAATCCTGCTGTTTTCCACTTTCACTTCTTCATCACAGGTTAAAAGGCAGGTTTCAAAAGATACAGCGATTACCTTCAAAGTATACGGAGTTTGTGTGCAATGTAAGGAAAGGATTGAGAAAGTTGTTAAAGGAAAAGGAGTGCGATATGCGGTATGGAATGAAGTATCCAAACAGCTTTCACTCATATATGATCCAACACTTACCACATTGGATAAAATCGAGAACCGGATTGTGAATGCCGGTCATGATCTTGAGAACAAGAAAGCAAAGAATTCTGTATATAATGATCTTCCCACATGCTGCCATTACCGTGATATCTCTTTTGTGAATAGTACGGATAAGCAGTTGAACCTAAAGATTAATAATTCAGATATAGCTGATATATCGAAGGATTCAAATGTTCATACAGGGGCTGGCGAATTACAGGACAGTTCCAAATACATTAAAGGAGTTGTTTTGGAAACGGGCTCCCGGGGAGACTTTGTCCCATTACAAGGGGCAACAATATACTGGCTGGGGACCAATTCAGGAACTACTACTGATTCTTCCGGTTTTTTCTCTGTAAAAGTACAAACTGGTAGCAAGAGGCTGGTGGTGAGTTATACAGGCTTTACCCAAGATACGTTGCTTGTTATAAATCAGGAAGAACTGAAGATCATTCTGGCTACCGATAAAAAATTGACAGAGGTAATCGTATCATCCCACCAAAGATCCAGGTACCTGCTCACTTTGAATCCGATCCGCACGGAGATAATTACAGAAAAGGAATTGTTCAAGGCTGCCTGCTGTAACCTCAGTGAAAGTTTTGAAACTAATCCTTCTGTGGATGTTTCTTATAATGACGCGGTAACCGGTTCAAAACAGATCCAGTTACTTGGATTGAGCGGAAACTATACCCAGCTCACTATAGAGAACCTGCCAGGACCAAGGGGTCTTGGAACACCTCTAGGTCTGAATTCTATTGCTGGACCCTGGGTGGAATCCATACAACTTACAAAAGGCATCGGCTCTGTGCTAAATGGGTTTGAAAGTATAGCCGGACAGATCAATGTTGAACTGAAAAAGCCGGAAAACAGCGAAAGCCTGTATGCAAACCTCTATATTAATGATTTTGGTAAGACCGACCTGAACCTTGATCTGGCAAAAAAGATCAGCAGGAAATGGTCAACAGGCTTATTGCTTCATGATGATCTTCTGGCCAATAAAAATCTGGACTTCAACAGGGATGGATTCAGGGACCTCCCTACAGGCAACCAATTCAATTTGGTCAACCGGTGGAAATACGATGACGGTAAAGGCGTTCTTATTCAACTAGGAATTAAAGCCTTACATGACACCAGGACAGGGGGGGAGACTGCATATAATGCCTCGAACGACAAAAACACCACCCATCATTACGGCCTGGGGATCAATACAGACAGGGATGAAGCTTTTGCAAAAGTAGGATATGTATTTCCCGGAAAGAAGTATAAAAGTATCGGTCTGCAGTTATCAGCCTTTGATCACAGCCAGCACGATTATTTCGGATTGACTACCTATGATGCCAGGCAAAAAAATGTTTATAGCAACCTGATCTACCAATCTATAATCAATAACACCAATCATAAATTCAAAGCAGGTATCAGTTTCCAGTATGACAAATACCAGGAAGATTTCAATATGAACAAATACAATAGGACAGAAGTAGTACCCGGTGCTTTTTTTGAATATACCTATTCCCATACTGATAAATTCAATGTGGTAGCAGGGTTTAGAACAGACAGAAACAGCCTGTTCGGCTTTTTTATGACTCCCAGACTCCATATCCGGTATGAACCTGTGAAAGGCACGACTATTCGGTTGAGTGCAGGTCGCGGTCAACGGACTGCAAATATATTTGCTGAGAACAGCAGTGTGTTTGTCAGCTCAAGGCAGTTGAATATCGTGAGCCCGCAACCAGGCAAAGCGTATGGCCTTGATCCTGAAGTGGCCTGGAATAAAGGAATCAGTATAGACCAGAAATTCAAAGCTTTTTCAAAAGATGGCTTGTTAAGCCTGGATTATTTCCGGAATGATTTTAGTAACCAGGTGGTGGTAGATCTGGAAGATCCACGGCAGGTTAAATTTTATAATCTGCAAGGACTTTCTTATTCCAATAGTTTCCAGGTTGAATTGAACCTTGAAACGCTAAAAGATCTCAATATCAGGTTAGCCTACCGTTACTTTGACGTGAAAACAACCTATTCAGGTAAACTATTGCAGCGTCCGCTTACTGCAGCCAACCGTGCTTTTTCGAACCTGGCTTATGCAGTGAACAGGTGGAAGTTCGATTACACCATCAGCTACAACGGTACTAAAAGAATTCCCGGCACATCAATCAACCCGCCACCCTACCAGTTAGAGGATCATTCACCGGCATTCGTACTTATGAACGCACAGGTGAGTAAAACGATTGGCCGGAAACTGCCCATGGACCTCTACATTGGGGCAGAGAACCTGGCCAATTATTTTCAAAAGAAGGCCATCATTGCTGCAGATCAGCCTTTCGGCCCGTATTTTGATGCTTCATTGGTATATGCCCCGGTATTTGGAAGGATGTTCTATGTAGGCTGGAGACTGAAAATAAAATAATGGGTTTAACTATCTTAATATCTGCAATTCATGAAATTCATCAGATCCATACTGAACATATTTAGGTCATTATTCACCAAAAAGCATTGTTGTAAATGAAGCAGCTTTTAATAATACTGTTCTTATCAGTAATTAGTTTTACCGGTAAGGCCCAACTTGCCATTGGAGCAAACGCACCTGAAATATCCTTGCCCAATGCAAAGGACAGTTTGATCAACCTGTCATCATTCAGAGGTAAAGTCGTTTTGGTGGATTTCTGGGCAAGCTGGTGTGGCCCATGCCGGGCTTCTAATCCTGAAGTGGTTAAATTGTATAAAAAGTACAAAGCGAAAGGTTTTGATGTTTTCGCAGTGTCGCTCGACACAAAAAAGAATGCCTGGCTTAAGGCCGTTAAGCAAGATAAACTCAGTTATACTCAGGTGATAGATAAGGATGGCTGGGAATCCAAATTTGCAGCCAGATATTATGTTGATGAGATACCCAATACATTTCTGATTAGTAAAACCGGTAAAATCACCGCTATAAACACCGATGGTCGGGAGCTTGAGGATGCAGTCAACATATTATTACGGGAATGAGTAATTATTGTATTTCGGCAATGCCTACTATGAGTGCTTCAAGGCTTTTATCTTTAAAATACTGTTTACACACCGCATCGGCATCATTCAGGAGTTGTCTTATATGCTGTTGACTTGGCCCGGTATATGTGTAGGCTTTTTTCAAAGCTGTTTCCTCATTTTCAGCGCCTGACTGTATCAGTGCTTCTTTAATGGCAATCACCCTTAAGCCGTTGTCTTTTATCTTTCCAAGGGTGGCGACCATCCAGCTCAAAGCATAATAATGATACCTGTCCAGTAAAAGGAAATAATTGTTATCCCCCGCATCCGGCATATTATTGAAAGGGGAAGAGGCGATCTCCTTAGTAAGATACTTTGAAAGTTGTCCGGGACATGTACCGGAACTGCTTATTTGTATGCTGCCTTTCAATGCCTGGGGATAAATGCTTAGCCAGCGCAATTTACGCCTAAGGGCATGCACATCTGACTCTATATTCGTAAAATGGAATTCAGTATGGCCGATAAAAGACAGGATCTCTTGAATGGAAAGCACATAGAAGTCGGATATCTTCCCGATCTCTTTCTTCTCATGGAGCCAATCTGAACTGTCCAGTTTCTTCCGTATTCTTTTGATCCTGAAGTTATTTTCTGACAGCCATTTTCTTTCAATTAACACCTCATTCAGGTGTTGAACCTTCTCACGGGTCTGGGCCTGTATATATCCTGTGACCTCTGCAGGTATCTTTTTATTTTTGATGAACTCCTTTGCAAAGGCATCATAATAGTCAATTGCTCCCAGAATGTCTTCCAGCAATTTGAATTGCTGGTGGAGCTTGGTGAATTTCTTCTTATTGTGAATTCCAGAATATAACTTACACAATCCCTCCAGCATGAATAAGGTGGTTCGGGCATTATTCTGGTATAACCACAAAGCTGGATTCTTCTGCAGGGATGAACTGTTCAGCAACAATTCAAATTCATTCAGGTAATAGTCAAATCTTACTGATCCTTTTTTCATCGCTGAAGATTTGTATGTTTTTATTCCAGAATATCCCAGCTAAATCCGTGAACTGTTACTTTTCAAAAAAAGCCACACTACCTCCTACCCACTCTTTGTTTTTGTTATACCGGGTGCCAATCATCTTCCCTTTGCTTAACCGGGCCAGGTTATGTACGCCCACGGGCCTGGGCCACTCATTCTTCCAGAAAAAGAACAGGCGGATCTCGGCTTTAGCCTGGCCATCGGGGGTCACAATCACATCAGCATATTTCACTTTTTTCTGAAGAATCCAATTCTCCGGATCTTTTACGCTGGCGATATCTTCAGGAGTTACATCAATCACCACGCCCATGCCGGCAAACGAGAAAAGCGGCTTCAGCACATAGTTCTCCAGATCAGCCGGCACCTGCTTCAACTCGCTGAGAAAATAGGTTTCAGGTACATGCACATTGCGAATAAAGGGTAATGTGAATTTGCTGATCCGGTAAAACCAGTTCGGATGAGGTACCCACTCCACCTCATAATCCTTATTAAGATCAATAAAACTAACCTGACCTTCCTGGTGTTGAAGATCATCGAATATAAGGCGGTTATAGATCCTTTTGACACGTGTCTTTATCCCATCATTGTTATAATATAATTTATTGTCTTCTGCTAATAATTTAGTAACACAAACTGTTTTTATACCCAACAATTGCTCGGTACAGTAAAAATCTATCCTGGTCTTTTGTTTTTCCGGAAAAATCTCCAACAGGATCACATGCTCGGGATCAAGGTCGCCTACAATGATATCCTTCAGATCTTTCAGGTAAGCGGTTTTATCATATCCGTTCAGATAGGGAGAAAAATTTTCCGGCAAATTTGCATATTCTGCTGTAAACTCAGAATGAAAGGCCTGGAAGGCATACAGGGTTGGGAATCCTTGCATCTCTATCAGTTGAGGTTCCAGTTTACCTTGCTCATTTTCACAAATACCAAAGTCAAATACCAGGAACTGAGTATGCCCGTCCTGCTTCGGTATCTTCAGGTTTTGAGGAATACTTCTGTCGGTAAGTTCAGGGAATTTGGGGTCCAGGATCACATCAATGATGTCCTCACAGGCTTCAAGCATGGTACTGGTGAAATCCCTGGGAACAAATATGGGAGTTTCTGCATTCCTGAATTCCAGGGAACCAGGGTGAAGGTTCTCGATGCGTAACATATAGGCTTCATACTTTTCTTTGGTGAAACCTGCATTAAACTGCTCCCTTAATGCTTTGATCATGGTCTTGACTGATTTTGAATGTTGGCTAACTGCAAATAAAAATAAACATTAAAATCGATTTGCGAGAATAGGAATAAACAGGTTTACAATGCGATAGGGAAGTTATAGAGGGAATAAATAGGTGTAGTGGGTAAGGAGGCTTAGACCGATTTGATTGTTTAGAAGGTTTAGGGTGCAATAGTTCTTTAAATTTCAACTGGCTGCAACGTTTCCACTGCCATGTATAAAAAATTGGGGATAATGTGCGCATAAGTCCACATGATCTTTTCCGGGTCATTCAGGTGCGCTATCATAGACTGCCATTTTTCCTTACCGTGATTATCAATAACGGTCTTCTTCTTTTCTTCTGTCTGCAGGTGCAGGCTCATACCAATGGCATCTGCTTCAGGGTGAAACTGTGTTCCGATCATATGTTCATTGAAACGTACGGCCATGATGGCTCTTTCAAGGGGTATATGCGGTCTCTCTTTCTCAATGGCAAGGATGGAGGCACCCATCCGGTGAAGCCGGTTATGGTCAGGGTTGATAACCTGGTAATCCCTGCTGTCAACTGAATAAAAGGGGTCCTTTAAACCATTGAAAATGGGCTCGTCCTTTCCGTCATGGAGCAGGTGCATGGGGAATACCCCAAAAGAAGTACTTTTTCTTTTGATAACCTGGGCTATACTAAAATGACGGCAGGCCAATTGAAAGGAATGACATATGAAAAAGACCTTCTTCTTCTTGACATTAGCCGGATTATTGTTCCAGTGTTCCACTTTCGACAGCCAGTTGAAATACACTTTCTCCCAGTCAGATCCCTCACTGTCCAGCGGGCTGCCGGGTCCGCCACTGGAGATATAAATATCATATCCCAGGTCAGGTACCTGTTTATCGAGCCTCACTTCAAACTCATCCCAGATAAGGTCGATATTAGCAGATTCTCCGAACTGGTTGATTATTTCACGGATACATCGCATTCCCTGATTCGCAACTCCTTCATAAAGATCTAGTATGGCTACCCGAACTGTATTCTTACCGTTAAAGTTCATATAACAAACATAACAATTTTTTTATTTCACTTGTTTGGTACATCTGTCTTAATTTACTAACGCATTGTGAATAGTAGAAATATATACATTGCAATTCCTTGTAATGGATGATATAAATCCATCTAAGTACTGATGAACCTCAGTTTCTGCTTCTTTTTTTTTCCGCAACTTGTAATCAATAAGTATCATACCTATACCATATGGAAGGGTTAGTAACAAGTAAGCACCCCTTGAATATCTCATTGGATCATTTCAATTCCAAATTCCCGCAAATGGGCGGAGTAGAGGAATTACGTTTATTCGATAAGCTCCAGCAGGAATTTACGAATCAGTACGAACTGTTCTTCCCCGATAACCTGGCTTATAAAACAATTGTAGTAATCCCTAGTCTAACCCTTGACCAGGAAGTGCTTCAAAAAATAGATGGTGCTCTTCATTATGAGGAAAGAATGTTATGTATGCTTATGCTGCTGCGTATGCCCAGGACACATGTGGTGTATTTAACCAGCATGCCGGTTGACCCGGTGATCGTGGATTATTATCTGCACCTGTTACCCGGGATAACCGGACTGCATGCCCGGGAAAGGCTTACGTTGCTGAGCTGTTACGACCTCTCTCACAGCTCGCTCGTGAAAAAGATATTACAACGACCACGCCTGATAGAAAGGATCCGCAAAAGCATCCCAGACGGGCACGTTGCCCATCTTGCCTGCTTCAATACCACCCCGCTTGAAAGAACACTGGCTGTTTGTCTGAATTTGCCGATATACGGCTGCGATCCTGCCCTGGTATATATGGGAACAAAGAGTGGCAGCAGAAGGGTCTTCAGGCAGGCAGGACTACTCATGCCACCTGGTTCAGAAGACCTGAGATCATATGATGATATCGTACATGCCGTTGCCGGCCTAAAAGACATGTATCCAGGACTCAAAAAAGCGGTTATCAAAATGAATGATGGTTTTTCCGGGGACGGGAATGCCATCATCCATTACCCGGAGGGTTTAAACAAACTGGAGCTGTTCAATTGGTTGCACCATCAACTTTCCCTTGAGATAAAGCCGGTTGCTAAGGACATGGATATCGATAAATTCCTGCAGAAATTTTATATGATGGAAGGCGTGGTGGAAGCTTTTGTTGAAGGGGGTGAAGAGATTACCTCACCTTCCGTACAATGCCGGATCAACCCCTTGGGTGAAGTAGATATCGTTTCCACACACGAACAGATCATGGGGGGAGAGGAAGGGCAGGTGTTCCTGGGTGCCCATTTCCCGGCCCACGCAGATTACTGTGCCGAGATCGGGGCCATGGGTAAAGCGGTCGGGGAAGTCCTGAAAGAAGCCGGGGTGATCGGAAGATTTGGAGTAGATTTTATTTCGGTCAGGAAGAATGACAAGTGGACACATTATGCCTTAGAGATCAACCTTCGTAAAGGAGGTACCACACACCCATTCCTCATGCTGCAGTTCCTGACCAACGGCTATTATAACGGTGAAAAAGGCGTCTACCTTACACCCAATGGGCAACAGAAATACTATTTCGCATCAGATAATCTGCAAAAGAATATTTATAAGGGCCTGGTACCGATGGATCTCATCGATATCGCCATGCTGAATGGGCTGCATTTTGACGGCTTCACACAGCAGGGTGTCATGTTCCACATGATCGGAGCCTTATCGCAATACGGTAAACTGGGACTGGTATGCATCGGCAATTCTCCGGAAGAAGCTTCCGGGTTATTTGAGAAGACCGTGCAGGTGCTCGATTCTGAGGCGGTGACCTTATGAGAAAAAAGCTACAAGTTGCATAAAAGTAGCAAAATAGGAGGAAGCTTGTATCTTCTATCATGCTTAACGCTTTCAGCATGTAACGCGTATCGTCCAGTTTCTGACTCTTTGCCTAACGTACAAGCGTTACCGTCCCCTTCATCTCAACCACTTTGCCGTTTATATCCGTTCCTTTGATGATCCAGACATAAGTTCCCGCTAATGCTTCCTTGCCCTTGTACCTTCCGTCCCATCCCTCCAACCACTTGCTGGTTTGGAAAACGATCTGCCCATACCGGTTATAAACAATGAAATAATCTGTACGTTTGATTCCTGAGGGAATGGGCCTGAATATGTCATTCAGCCCGTCACCATTGGGAGAAAAGGCATTGGGCACATAATACGTGGGCCCGTTGTACACTTTTACGAACACATCATCGTAACCCTTACAGCCGATGGCATCGGTTACAATCACGCGGAAATAGGTATCATTATACAGGGTGGCCAGAGGGTTCCGGACAAAGGGATTATCCAGGTTCGTTGAAGGGGACCAGAGATAGCTCACCCCTCCGCTTGCCATCAGCTGGTGTGGCTTGCCTGTCATGGCAATAGTGTCGTTACCGGCAAAGGCGGGCACAGGCGGTTCCATGGTCACTAATATGCTATCGCTCACCGAGAAATTACAGTTATAATTGTCCGTAACCGTTAAAATGTACAGTTGTGTGGTATCAGGCCTGGCTATGGCAATCGGCGAATTGGCGGGTATCACCGTTGCCGATGGGGTCCATGCAAAATTCACGGTGCCCGATACATTCCGGGCACTGCCGTTCAGCAGGGCAAAACTCTTATAGCAGATAGCCGTATCACGACCGGCAAATGGGATGGGTTTGTGTTTCACATTTATAGTGATGGTGTCTTTCCGCTGGCAGGAACCCCATTTTGCCGTAAGGATATAATGGGTGGTGTCATTGGGTGTAGCAACAGGGTTTTTGACCGAATCAGCATTCAGCCCTGCAGCAGGCGTCCATTTGAAGATATTCGTTGAATCATTGGTCTGGGGCATCAGGGTAACTGAACTCCCAAAACAGATCGTTGAATCAGGGCCCAGTTCAAGCCGCATGGTATCAATAAGAATGATGGTTGCGGGTATATTGGTACGGCAGCCATTGGCGTCACGGGCAATGACCGTGTAAATACCCCCGGGTAATCCACTGAACACATTGTTATTTTGCCAGGTAACCCCGTTGTTGACAGAATATTGATAAGCAGGCACGCCGCCAGCTGCTGTGATGCTGATCATTCCATCCTTGCCGTAGCATGTGGCATTGGTAGTAACGGCAGAACCGGTGAGTACTGGGGGTTCATTGACCGTGATATTGGTACATAATATACAGCCATTATTATCCTTTACACAAACCGTATGATTACCCGCATTGAACCCGTTGATTAGCTGGGGCGAACCTGTTGCAGCACGGTATGCCCCTCCGTCTGTATTGATGAAATAAGGCTGTACCCCGCCTCCGTAGCTGACCGTGATGGTTCCTGTTGTTCCTCCGTTACATAATACATCTGTCTCTGTAAGCGAATTGGTCACCGCAGTTGGTTCATTGACCGTTAGGGTCGTACAGGTCTCACAACCATTGTTGTCCTTTACACACACGGTATGGCTGCCGGCAGTGATACCGTTAAAAACCTGGGGAGAGCCTGTTGCCGGCGCATAGGCATTTCCGTCGAGCTTAATCATATAGGGTGTGGCCCCACCTCCATACGTGGATGTGATGGTGCCTGTGTTTCCGCCGTTACACAATACATCTGTATTGGTAAGGGTATTGATCACAGCAGGGGGTTCATTTACCGTTATACTGGCACAGAGCTCACAATTGTTATTATCCTTCACACAAATGGTATGACTGCCTGCATTGAACCCGTTGATGGTTTGGGGCGAACCCGTTGCAGGGTTATAAGCCCCGCCGTCTACCTTGATGAAATAGGGGGGAACACCCCCTCCGTAAGTGATTGTGATAGTACCCGTATTGCCTCCGTTGCATAATACATCTGTTTTGGTAAGGGTGTTGGTGACAGGGGGAGACTGATTTACAACTATACTCGTACAAAGCTGGCAATTGTTACTGTCCTTTACACAGACTGTGTGCGTGCCGGTAATCAGTCCGTTGAAGGTTTGTGGTGATCCGGTTGCAGCACTGAAAGCCCCCCCGTCGATATTGATCTGGTAAGGCGGTGTGCCGCCGCCATATGTGCTGGTTACCGTACCCGTACTGCCTCCGCTACAGGTAACATCCGTTTCAGTAAGCGTATTAATTACCGCAGTGGGCTGTGTGATGACGATGGTGGTATCGTTTGTACAGTTTGTGTTATCCTTCACGCGGAAGGTATAGGATCCTGCAGCCAGCCCGCTGAAGATATTGCTGTTCTGGTAAGTGATCCCGCCGTCATTGGAGTACTGGTAGGGCGATACCCCCCCAAAGGGGTTAAAGACTACCTGGCCGGTACTGAGCCCGAAACAGAGCGGATTGGTAGGCGTACCATTGGTAAAAAAGGAAGATAATTTATTGATCTGCACGGTGTCTTCCAGTGTGTATAAGCGGCTATTGTCATTGCAGGTTTTGTAATATCCCCGAACTACATAATTGTTATTTCCTGTGGGGGGACAAACATTTCCGAAATCAACATTATAAAAACCATTGGAAAGAGCACCCAGGGTTCCTGTGGCAACCAGTACATTGTTCAGTAATAATTCTACGTGGTCCAGCAGTGAAGAAGCACCATTGGGCTGGAACTGCCAGGCCTCATTCATCCCAACCGATCCCCAGGACCCGAGATTACGTCCCGGGGGGGCCAGGCCCACATCCCGGTTCCAGTTCTGTATACCCAGTATGGCCGCATCATTATTCCAGCCACAGCCTGAAGGTTTATCCCTTAGATATATCTCAACGATGCCTGTTGTTTCATAGATAACGATCTCTGTGGTTGATGTTACTGCACACTGAAAATTCGGTATCTCATTGAAGCTTACTACGGCCCTTCTGCAGGGTCGGGTACCTTCAATACGGAACTCCATCTTCTTGTTGGGCGATGGGTTGTCTATATCAATATCCTGGTATGCACCCATAATGGCTGCCCTTGGATAGAGTACGCCCGAAGGAGTTGGGCAGCTTCCGCCGCACTGGCTGCCGTTACCGGCAAAAGGTATAGGTTTAGCACCGCTGGATCCCCGGAGATCCCATTGATTGCAGTTCAGTGAATTGGACAAATCAAATGTAACCAATCCGTTCGTGCCTACCACCAGGTCTGTATACGTCTGCCCATAGAAACAAAAGGAGAAAGGCAGATGCGATGAGGCAAAAAACTTATCATCCTGGTTGCCGCAGGGTAGTGATAGGGCAGGCGCGCCGGTAACGTAGGGGTAAGGGTTATACGGAATGGAAGAAACCGTATAATCTTCGGTACTTCTTATTTCCGGTATTCTGGCACTGAAAGGTATACAGCTTTGGATGCAGGACAGGTTTACAGGTGGACCTGCAAAATTGCCGAAACAGGATTGCGCATGCAGATTACCTGTAAGGGAAAAGGAAAGCAATAAAATAATGAACAGTAGAATTCCTCTCATGGTTAAATCCTGATATTAAAGTAGGAATGAAGATAATAAATTTTCTCCTAGTATCCCATTGCCTGTTGGTAGCTTATGAGTCCGTAATGCTACTTTATATTTCTGCCTGTTTTCTATTGTGTTTCAGAATTTCCAGCGCACAAATGCCTCCATGGCTGCATATTGCGTCAATCCCAGCCTGGCATACAAACGGGCTGTGCCGGCATTGCGTTCCTCGGCTCTTTGCCAGAACTCACGGTCGTCGCTGCCCTGGAAGGGTACGCTGTCTTTCTGCGACTGGTGAATGAATATACCATGTCGCTTTTTGATCACCTGTTCGGGGCTCATGGGTATGGCCATTTCAATTTCTGTGATGTCCCATTCCTGCCAGGCACCTTTATAAAGCCACAGCCAGCAGTTGTTGATCCAGGCGGCCCCGCCCAATTTAATGACCTGTAGCGCCTTTATCACGATGTCGAAACAAACTTTGTGCGTTCCGTGCGGATCGGCAAAATCACCCGCACAATAGATCTGCTGGGGCTGTATCCGGTTCAGCAGGTCAATGGTAAGGGCGATATCCCTGTCACTGATCGGGTTCTTTTCAATGGTACCCGTTTCGTAGAAGGGCAGGTTCATGAAATGGATCTGTTCTTCCCCCAGCCCTACATATTTGCAGGTGGCCCGGGCCTCGCATCTCCTGATCAGGCCTTTTATTTCACGGATCTCTGCCGTGTCCTTTTCGCTGCTTTTCTTATGTTGCAGAAATGAAATGGCATCTTCAAGGATCTTTTTGCTTCTTGTATCATCGATGTCGAAGAGGTTCTCGAAACCAACTGCAAAATCAACAAAACGGGTAACGAATTCATCGGTAACGGCAATATTGCCGCTTGTCTGGTAGGCCACCTGCACGTCGTGCCCCTGGTTGTGCAGCCGCATAAAGGTACCCCCCATGCTGATGATGTCATCATCGGGATGCGGGGAGAAGAGGAGTACTTTCTTGGGGAAGGGGATGTGTCTCTCGGGATGGGATGAACGCTGTTCGCCGGGCTTGCCTCCCGGCCATCCGGTAATACTGTCGCGCAACAGGTAAAATACCTGCAGGTTGATCTCATAGGCATCTCCCATCTCCACCAGCAGGTCGCTCAGGCCGTTGTCGTTGTAATCCATATTGGTAAGGCTCAGTACGGGCTTCGACAGTTTCAGGGCCAGGTTCACCACTGCTCGTTTCATCATGGCATCATTCCATTCGCATTCACCCGTTAGCCAGGGACTCTTGAATCGGGTGAGATCACCGGCTGCCGCCTCATCCAGTATGAAAGTGCAGTTATCATGATTCTGTAACAGGGATGCTGGGATATCCTCGGTTTCGTCTTCCTCCACTGCTCTTTTTATCACAGGGGCCTTCGTCTCCCCCCAGGCCATTAGAATAATCTTCTTCGAACGCAGGATGGTGCTGATGCCCATGGTAATGGCCATCCGGGGTACCTGGCTCATATTGCCGAACTCATAGGCGTTGGCGATGCGTGTACTGTTGTCGAGGGTGATAAGCCTGGTCTTGGTATAGATGCCGCTGCCAGGCTCATTGAACCCGATATGGCCGTTGATGCCGATTCCCAGGATCTGCAGGTCGAGCCCGCCTGCAGAGGCTATCTGCTGTTCATAATCCAGGCAGTGTTCCTTAACCTTGTCCTTCGGGATCATGCCGTCCGGAAGGTGATAATGCTTCGGGTCTATATCGGTTTGCTCAAATAAATTCTTCCGCATAAAATAATGATAGCTCTGCAGGGCATCTTTATCCATGGGGTAATACTGGTCCAGGTTGAAGGTGATCACGTTCCTGAAACTCAACCCTTCTTCCTGGTGCATGCGCACCAGTTCGGCATACAGTGATTTTGGAGAGGAGCCGGTGGCAAGGCCGATGACGCATTTTTTGCCCTCCGCCTCCTTTTCGCGTATCAGGCTTTCTATCTGGCGCGCTACATAAACGGACCCTGAGGAAGGATCGGGGAAGATCTTAACGGGTATCTTCTCCAAAGAATCAGTTAGGTCTATCTTGGTCATATTTTGAATTATACGGTTAAAATTAAACTATTATTCTTTTGTACCCGGCACCGTTGTCGCTTTTGGCGGAATTGGCGTTTTTGACGGGGTATTCCGCTACAGGAAGCGGGTAAGGCCGCTATTTGGTTTTGTTTTGCATTGGAATCCCGATCTTCAGCATTTACCGGATGAAAGGTAACTGGGTGCCTACTTGTTCGGGTCAGGGTGCTACCATCTGTGTTAATCAACACAGATGGTAGCACCCTGACCTAAGGAAGTACACTTCCTGACAGTAATTTGACCGTACCTGTAAACCTCAGAATCTCCAGTCAGTTTAATCGGCTTCTATTTCATCCGCAAAGAGCCATGCGGGGTTACCGGCACCGGGATTGCCCGGGGGTATGATACCGTAATTTTTGCAAACGATACGTATATACCTG
Organism: Bacteroidota bacterium; assembly: GCA_025361325.1. Taxonomy (GTDB): domain Bacteria; phylum Bacteroidota; class Bacteroidia; order Chitinophagales; family Chitinophagaceae; genus Ferruginibacter. Next base: position 1,007 of record JANYAL010000263.1, on the reverse strand, counting down.
CATTGGTGCCTGCTGTCGATTTCAATCTTCCGTATCCCCTTATCTTTCACCGGATCAATGATCCTTAGTTCTTTGGGGGCATTTTTAATGATCTCCGCCGTTATCAGTGTATCAGGCAGATAGCTGACCTCCACCTGGGAAGGAAGGTAGATCCAACTTCCGTTCTGTTCCAGTACATGCACCGATACGTACCTTATATTCGCCAGTTTTTTGAGATCAATCGTAGCATCCAGGTCAATACCCGGGAAGCCCAGGAATTCCAACGACCTGGCCAATCCTTTTTTATTGATCACCCCATCCACCAGGGTAAAGGCGCCATTGCCGGGATAATTTTTACTGGGTTCATGGGCCAGGGTTATCTTCTTTCCGGTGGAAAAAGTGGTGGCGAAGTCCTGGGTAACTTTATTGCTGTTCTTTTGCCAGGCCGTGTAGGTTCCACCCAGGTCCTCTACTTTAACCGGCCCTGTATACGTAAAGGTCTTCTTGTCGCCCCACCGGGAATCCTGGTAATAAATCGAATCTGTATTGTTTTTCGACTCTAATTTCCAAAGTATTCCGTCATAGTTTTCCGTGGGTATAGCAGTAGCCATTAAGTCATAATAGGCTTTGCTGTAATTCGTTCCCCACAATTGGTAGTGGTTGAATAAGCCTGGCAGTCTTCTTTCAAAATCATTCCAGTTGCGGTTTTTCGCCGGGCTCCAGAGTACTTCGCTCAGGGCACTCATGCGTGGGAAGATCATGTATTCCACTTTGGCGGTGTTGTTCATATATTCCGTCCAAACATTTCCCTGGGCGCCCAGTACATGTTTGGCATCGGTTGTGTTCAATTCTTTGGGAATGGGTTCGTACGCATATACTTTTTCCAGGGGCAGGTAACCGCCAATGGTGATGCTGTCCTCATTTTTGGTCTGGCTATGATCCAGGTAACAATAGGTGCCGGGCGTCATAATCACGTCGTGGTGTTCTTTGGCAGCGGCAATTCCGCCTGCTTCACCGCGCCAGCTCAT
>JANYAL010000058.1 GCA_025361325.1 Bacteroidota bacterium | reverse complement strand
GTAAGAATTATTAATCCGGAGAATGAAGATGTATATTACTTAATGGGGATCTGTAATAAATATCTTGGAAATTTAAAGGAAGCTATTGGATGGTTTGATATGGCTATAAAACGGAATCCGCATGATAAAGAATCAATAAAGGAAAGAAAGGCATGTACTGACTTTGGGGCCTTACCCGGGTATAATTCCACTTCAATATCACCTGATGTAGTAATTATGAGAATATGCGGATCCTTATATGTATGGTGATTGCAGTTGAGCAACAGGAGTAATATAAAGCAAATGATCAATGATCTCAACATGGTTTAAAATTAGGAAGTTATTTCTAATTAAGGGTGAAACGGGTCATCCCTTATCCCATTCAATATCCACTATTTTGAACTACTTTTGCCTCTTTAAAATGAGGATAGAACGTTCATGAAAAATATTAGGAATTTTTGCATCATCGCACATATTGATCACGGAAAAAGCACACTGGCAGACCGCTTGCTGGAATTCACCCATACCATTGGGGAACGGGACATGCAGGCCCAGGTACTGGATGATATGGACCTGGAACGGGAAAAGGGCATCACTATCAAGAGCCATGCCATACAGATCAATTACAAATGGCGCGGGGAAGAATTTGTGTTGAACCTGATTGATACGCCTGGTCATGTGGATTTTAGTTATGAAGTGAGCCGTGCCCTGGCAGCCTGCGAAGGGGCCCTGTTGCTGGTAGACGCTTCTCAGGGCATACAGGCCCAAACCATCAGCAATCTTTACCTGGCCATCGACAATAACCTGGAAATCATCCCGGTAATCAATAAGATCGACATGGATGGGGCAATGGTCGAAGAAGTGACCGATCAGATCATTGAACTGGTGGGTTGCCGGAAAGAAGATATACTGCTTGCGAGCGGCAAGACCGGAATAGGCATAGAAGGGATTCTGACCAGCATCATAGAACGTATTCCACCTCCGACAGGAGATGTGAACGCCCCTCTCCAGGCACTGATCTTCGACAGTGTGTACAACAGTTTCCGCGGTATCATCGTGTATTACCGTGTGTTCAACGGTACACTGAAAAAGAATGACAAAATCAAATTCAGCAATACTGGACTGGAATACGGTGCGGATGAAGTGGGTATCCTTAAGCTCGGTATGGAGCCTAAGAATGAGGTCTGTGCGGGAGATGTGGGGTATATCATCACTGGCATCAAAAATGCCAAGGAAGTGAAAGTGGGGGATACGATAACCACCACTGCAAATCCTTGCAAGGAATCCATTAAGGGATTCGAGGATGTGAAACCAATGGTTTTTGCGGGAATATTTCCCGTGGAGACGGATGCCTTTGAAGAACTGCGGGATTGCATGGATAAATTGCAGTTGAATGACGCCTCCCTGACTTTTGAACTGGAGACCTCCCAAGCATTGGGTTTCGGTTTCCGTTGCGGATTCCTGGGCATGCTGCATATGGAGATCATACAGGAGCGGCTGGAACGTGAGTTCAACCAGACAGTGATCACCACTGTTCCCAATGTAAGTTTCAGGGCCACCACTTCCAAAGGAGAACTGATCATTATCAATAATCCTACGGAGATGCCTGACCCTACCCGTATTGATCATATCGATGAACCGTTTATCCGTGCCCAAATGATCAGTAAGCCAGAATATATAGGCAATATCATGACACTGTGTATCAGCAAGCGGGGTATCCTTATTAATCAGGGTTACCTGACCCCAACCCGTGTGGAACTTACTTTTGATATGCCGCTTACCGAGATCGTCTTTGATTTTTATGACAAGCTTAAAAGCATGACACGTGGCTATGCTTCATTCGATTATCATCCTATAGGTTACCGGGAAAGTGACATCGTTAAGATGGATATTCTGCTTAACGGTGAGAAAGTTGATGCTCTAAGCGCCCTTATCCATAGGGTCCGTGCACACGAATTTGGCCGGAAACTCTGTGAGAAACTGAAGGAATTACTTCCCCGTCAACAGTTTCAGATTGCAATACAGGCAGCTATTGGTGCCAAAGTTGTTGCCCGGGAAAACATAAGTGCCATACGTAAAGATGTCACCGCTAAATGCTATGGCGGTGATATTAGCCGTAAACGGAAACTACTGGAAAAACAGAAAGAGGGTAAGAAAAGAATGAAACAAATAGGCAATGTGGAAGTTCCGCAGGAAGCGTTCCTGGCCGTTTTGAAACTGAATGATTAACCCTCCGTTTTTTTTATGAATACCGGTAAAATTGCTCAATAAAACACCAATTAATCAAACTTTTAAAAAAGCAAAGCGATCGGGATGTCAAAGAACACATACATCACCAATTCAAAATCTTTTAGTTTGAAAAGGACATTTCTGATATTTACTCAAAACTTATACAACCATGTCTAAATTCTCCTTAGATCCGGAAATGAACATCGAGGTCACTGCCCGTTTCATCAGCAAGGGTGATGACGCACCAATTACCGGACATGAATATACAGTTCGTTTATATGACAAGGATCTGGTAGGCTCCGACTTTCTTGGTGAGAGTGGTCTGGATGAAAAGGGCATGGCCCGGATCAAGTTTTCACACGCTGCGTTCGGTGAATGGGATTCACTGGAGAAATATCCCGACTTCTATTTTATCCTTCTTAAAAACGGGACAGAGGTATTACATAGCAAAGTGATGCAGGATGTGGATGTGGATTTCCTGGAACAGTTCAGGATGGGAGAGGGGGAAGTGGTAGAACTTGGAACCTTCCTGGTGGGTTCTTAATTGCTATTCCCTTTCTTCTTTATTGGAGTGTCTTTTCTGGGCTTTGTCTTTGAATCCGGTACAGGTTTTTCTTCTTCTTCATTGCCCTTTAACTGCGACTCATTTATATTGCCTTCCTTATCCAGTAACGGTTTTGGCACGGGTTCTTTGCCAAGTGGTGTGACATAGCTATATACTTTTTCTACATGCACCCATTTCCCATTTTTCCATTTGAAGCCTTCATAATCACCATCACCCACATAGGTCCACCTCTTATTGGGTTCGTTTGATTCTGATACCAGGTGTTCCGCAATAATCATGTCCAGATCGGGGTCATAGGTCAGGCGGGGACCTGCTTCTTTTTTGAACTCCATCACATAACGGCTTAGAGATGGGCGGAAGATAGTATCATTCTCAAAACTGAAAAGCCGTGCACCGAATATGGGCTCATCATTTTCAAAACTTAATATCTCAATGAACTTCCGGTCACTGCGCACATAATTCTCATCATATCCCAGCAGTGTGTAATAAGACTTATTAAAACTCTTTTTCTGTATGATCTTGTAATATAAGGCTCCAATCCACCCCATATTGTTGCCAATGGTATCGGCTATATGAACCGTCACATTTGACCGGTCAATCAACGGAAAACGTTTCAGGGAACCATCTTTTGTCCGCATTTGTATGGCACCATGATAACGTATGACATTCTCACTGATGACCAGTTGCCAGGTGAAGATCCGGAATGTACTATCCGGAGCATAGAGTTGGGATATGGTCTCCAGGGAATCAAAATGGTAATCAAATGAATGCTTTACCTGCAGTGCTCGCATGAAGATCCGGGTGAATAGGGAGTCGGCTTTTAAACGGTTGGCAGGATCGTTACCATGCAGAATCTTTGCTGCCTGTATCTTCATGGAATCCTCTTTTTGTACCAGGTATCTTCCGTCGCCGGGGCTGATATGCTGGGAATAGGTAAGGGTATGAATGATACAAAAAAAGTATACTAAGACCACTTGTCTTTTCATATCTTAAAAGTAGCCATTACTTCTTCAAAAAATATATAATTGTGCTGTTGAGAAACGAAATTTAACTAAAACTTAGGTATACACCCATAGTCTACCCTAAAGTGATACAGGACTAATTAGCCAGCAGCTGATCCGCAAAAGATAAAAGCGAATCGTATACGGCATCTATTCTGTTGTCATGGATATTCACTTGTGGCATTGTCGTTTTAAGAAGTATCGTATTCATGCCGAGGTTACGACCAAACTCCATGTCACTAAATGTGTTGCCGACCATGATGCATCTGGAAAGGTCAATGTCAGGGTAATCCTTTAATGCCTGTAATCCCATGCCGGGATTGGGTTTCCGGTGATGACTGCTGTTGTCGAGGTCGGGACAGTAATAAACGGCATCTATCCTGCCGCCCGCCATCATGATCTCTTCCCGCATGTTCCTGTGGATCTGTTCCAGGTCTTTCAGTGCGGTGACACCTTTGCCCACACCCCGCTGGTTGGTGACTACAATGATACGGTGAAACAGTATGCTGAATCTCCTTATCGCATCTACTGTACCAGGGTAAAAGATAAATTCATCCCAGGAATTGATATAATCATTTTCCTTTTCATGATTGATAACTCCATCCCGGTCAAGGAA
>JANYAL010000052.1 GCA_025361325.1 Bacteroidota bacterium | reverse complement strand
AACACAGATGGTAGCACCCTGACCCGAACAAGTCCGGAAGCAGACCCTTTTGTTCCCTGATTTTAATTAGCAGGATTTATTCTCATTATACAAATTAAGCATACGTATTAGTCAATTCTTGAAATTCATCCTAATTCGAGTAATTAATATTTAGTAATTTATTTTACAAATCAAGGGAGTCTTTGCTTAATTCATTGTTCACCGTTCTCCAAATACCCAGCGGGTTCTCATTTTTGAGTTCATCCGGCAGCAGCGTATTGCTCCAGTTCTGAAAGGCGATGGGACGTGCAAAACGTTTAATACCGTCTGCACCTACAGAACTGAAACGGCCATCGGTGGTAGCGGGAAAAGGCCCGCCGTGGTGCATACTCAAACATACTTCCACACCTGTGGGCACCCCGTTGAGGATAATACGGCCGCAGATATTATGTATAGCTTCCACCAGAGCCTCATTATCGCGGATATCATTTTCCGTGGCCATAAGGGTGGCGGTCAATTGTCCTTCCAGTTGTTTGGCTACTTCGGTCATCTCGTTTATGTCTTTGCATTGGATCACGATAGCATAGGGGCCAAATACCTCCTGGTGGAGGATGGGGTTTGCCAGGAATGTTTTTGCGCTGGTTGTGGCAAGGGTCGGGATACCAGATAGCTTTGGCAATGTTTCTGAATGACTTTGCCAAAGTTCTGACTCTGCAACCAGGTGTACCCCTTCCTGCAGTAAGGCGGTTCCTTTCTTTTCTTTGAAAGCCTGCACAATTCCAGCGTGCAGCATGGGAGCGGGGTTCACCTGGCTTACTGCTTTTCCCAGGTCGTGCACAAAGGTCTGCAGGTCATTGCCTTCCAGTCCGATGAGGATACCTGGCTTTGTACAGAATTGTCCAACGCCTAAGTTTATGGAACCCGCATACAGGGTCGCAATACCAGCCACATCGGATTTTAATCTTTCGGGCAGCAGAAATACCGGGTTGGTACTGCCCATTTCAGCAAAAACGGGTATGGGTTCTTTACGCTGGCTGCCCCAGTCGAACAGTTGTTTGCCTCCTGTATAAGAACCGGTGAAGCCCAGTGCCTTGGTATGCGGATGCAGTACCAGTGCCTTGCCCGTCTCAAAACCGGCCCCGTACACATGGGCAAAGATGCCCCTGGGCATCTTGCATTTATCCGCAGCTGTTAGTATCGCTGCGGCAACGATCGTAGAAGTATCTGTATGGGCGGGATGTGCTTTAACGATCACCGGGCAGCCGGCAGCCAGGGCGCAGGCTGTATCGCCCCCCGCAGTGGAATAGGCGAAAGGAAAATTACTGGCCCCGAATACCACTACCGGCCCAAGGGGCACCAGCATTTTGCGGATATCGGGTTTGGGCGGCACTTTGTCCGGTATGGCAGTATCGATCCTTGCCTCCAACCATTCGCCTTTTTCGCAGGCTGCGGCATAACTGTTCAGTTGAAAGATGGTGCGGCCCCTTTCACTCCTGAGACGTGTTTCCGGGAGATTGGTCTCGGTCATAGCTACACGTATCAGTTCATCGCCGCAGTTCTCCAGTTCCACAGCTATGGCCCGCATGAATGCGGCGCGACTGGAAAGGGGTAACTTACGGTACTGGTGAAATGCCCGCCAGGCAGTTTGCATCACCCTATCAATTTCTTCCGTGCTGTTGTCTTTGTACATAGTAAGTTGGTTATTATTTTTGTGTATGGTGGATGGTTAATAGTGTGTAGTGAATATGCAGATATGCTGTTGGCAAATGTCCAACTTGTTACATATGTTGGGTTTTTATCCGGTATCCAGCATCTGGTATCAAACATCCTTTACATCAGCAAAGGTCTTGTTGCCATCCCGTCATTTATGATTTTCAGTACGCTTTCCCTTTCTTCACCCTCCAGAGCCAGCCGGGGAGCCCGCACGTTCTCGGAACCAATACCAGCCTGTGCTTCTGCAAGTTTGATGTACTGCACCAATTTGGGGTGAATGTCCAGTTCGAGCAGGGGCATAAACCAGCGGTAGATCTTTGTTGCATCTGCCAATCGGCCAGCTTTTGCCAGGTTATATATGGCTACGGTTTCGGCAGGGAATGCGCAAACCAGTCCGGCCACCCAGCCATCGGCTCCCAGGCAGAGTTCTTCCAGGGCGATGGTATCCACGCCGCACAGGATTTTTATACGGTTGCCGAAACGGTTGATCATCCGGGTAACATTGCTTACATCCCGTGTGGATTCCTTCACGGCCTGTATATTGCTGCATTCGATAAGTTCGGCGAACATGTCGAGGGTAACTTCTATCTTATAATCCACCGGGTTGTTGTAGATCATAATGGGGAGATCAGTGGATGAAGCGATTGTCTTAAAATAGGTAACGGTTTCGCGGTGATCGCTTTTATACCGCATAGGTGGAAGCAGCATCAGGCCTTTGGCTCCCCATTCCTGGGCATAGCGGGCCTGCTGCAATGCTTCCCGGGTGGAGCCTTCGGCTATATTCAATATCACCGGTATCTTCCCGTCACATTTTTCTACTGCGAATTTGACGAGGGTCTCTTTTTCGGCAGTTGTGAGTACACTGGCCTCTCCCAGTGTTCCGCCCAGGATAATACCATGAACACCGGCATCCAGCTGCGCGCAGAGGTTTTTTTCAAAGAGCGTCAGGTCTAATTGATCGTCAGCCGTGAATTTTGTGGTCAGTGCGGGCATAACGCCCTTCCATTCGAAACTCATATTATGTTGATTTTATTTTGACTTTGATTTCAATTGATAGCTTTAAGGTATGAATAATGTTGTTTTTAATAACGCATGTAACAGCCCTACCACAAAAATGTGGAAAACAAGAGAAGTAAAAGGAATCAAATAGCTTTTAATTGCCCGTCAGTATTATGTTATATGGCATAAAAAAACCCTCCGAAAAGGAGGGCCTGTACCACGTACGGGATTCGAACCCGTGATTCCTCCGTGAAAGGGAGGCGTCTTAACCCCTTGACCAACGCGGCAATTCCTTTTTTAAAGGACGGCAAAGATAACGTGTGGTAGTTTTTCAGCCAAATAATTTACTGTATTCCGTATCAGTTATCCTATAACTTTCTAAATCAGTAAAACAAATTGCCAGTTTTTTATAGAAAAACAGGGTTATTCACATCATTTCATTGCTTAAAATAAACTCATCAGATATCTCTTGTATCTTGTAAATTTGCAACTCCCAATAAAATATAATCAATACTATGAGTACAGTAAAAGTTGCGATCAATGGTTTCGGCCGTATTGGTCGACTGGTTTTTCGCCAGATCTATAACATGGAAGGTATCGACGTGGTGGCAATCAACGATCTTACCAGCCCCAAAGTGCTGGCGCATCTGCTGAAATATGACAGTGCACAGGGTCGTTTTGGTCAACATGTAACTGCTACGGAGCATGCGATTGTAGTGAATGGCCATGAGGTGAAAGTATATGCGCAGAAAGATCCTGCCCAGATACCCTGGGGTAGTCATGATGTGGATGTAGTCATCGAAAGTACCGGTTTCTTCACGGATAAGACCAAAGCGGAAGCACATCTGACTGCAGGTGCGAAAAGAGTGGTGATCTCTGCCCCTGCAACAGGTGAACTTAAAACGATCGTTTTCAATGTAAACCATCATACACTGGATGGCAGTGAGACCATTATCAGCTGTGCCAGCTGTACCACCAATTGCCTGGCACCCATGGCCAAGACACTTAACGACAATTTCGGCATCGTTACAGGCATCATGAGTACCATACATGCCTATACCAATGACCAGAATACACTGGATGCCCCGCATCCAAAAGGAGACCTGCGTAGGGCAAGGGCAGCAGCAGCTAACATTGTCCCCAATTCAACAGGTGCGGCAAAAGCTATTGGACTTGTTCTGCCCGAACTGAAAGGAAAACTGGATGGCGGTGCACAACGTGTTCCGGTGATCACAGGTTCTGTTACGGAACTGTATTCCATCCTTGAAAAAAAGGCAACAGTGGAAGAAGTGAATGCTGCTATGAAAGCGGCCAGCAATGAAAGCTTTGGGTACAATGAGGATGAGATAGTGAGTAGTGATGTGATTGGTATCCATTATGGTTCACTTTTCGACGCCACGCAAACCAAGGTACAGACACTGGGTGATACGCAGCTGGTGAAGACCGTAAGCTGGTATGATAATGAAATGAGTTATGTTTCGCAACTGGTACGAACTGTAGCGCATTTTGCCGGTTTGATCAAATAATACATTTGTTATGATCATGTGATCAAAGAGGCGCAAAGCCGCAGCGCAATTAACGCTGCGTCTGGCGCCTATTTTTTTAAAAATTTATTTGTATGTCAACTTTCAGTAATTACGATTTCAAAGGGAAGAAGGTCCTGGTCAGGGTCGATTTTAACGTACCTCTGGATAAGCTTTACAATATCACCGATGATAACAGGATGCGTGCAACGATCCCTACCATACAAAAGATACTGAATGACGGGGGCAGCGTCATTTTAATGAGTCACCTGGGCAGGCCAAAAGGTGGTCCGGAAGATAAATACTCCCTCCGCCACCTGGTAAAGCATCTATATGAGCTATTGGGCTCAAATACCCATGTATTTTTTGCCGATGATTGCATCGGCGAACAGGCCTACCTTACTTCGTCTATGATGAAAGGCGGGGAAGTACTACTGCTGGAGAATCTGCGCTTTTACAAGGAAGAGGAGGCGGGTGATGAGGCTTTTGCCCAAAAGCTAAGCAAACTGGGTGATGTATATGTTAATGACGCCTTCGGAACTGCACACCGGGCACATGCTTCCACCGCGGTGATTGCCCAATTCTTTGAGCCGGGGAAAAAAATGTTTGGCCTCTTGATGGAAGCCGAGGTTACGAATGCCGAAAAAGTGATGCACAACGCAGAAAAGCCATTCACTGCCATCATGGGCGGTGCTAAAGTGTCGGACAAAATATTACTTATTGAGAATCTGTTATCCAGGGCCGATAATATCATCATCGGCGGCGGCATGGCCTATACCTTCTGGAAGGCACAGGGTAAGATAGTGGGTAATTCCCTGGTGGAAGAGGACCGTTTGCCCCTTGCCCTTACACTGCTCGAAAAGGCAAAAGCAAAGGGCGTGAAGATCTATCTTCCGATGGACAGCACGATCGCCGACCAGTTCTCCAATGATGCCACAACCACCAATTCTGAGAGCTATGGCATTCCTTCAGGATGGATGGGCCTGGACATAGGCAAAAAGGCCATAGCTGATTTTACCGAGGTGATCATGAAGAGCAGGACCATCATATGGAACGGTCCCATGGGGGTATTTGAAATGGCAAAATTCCAGGCAGGCACAAAGGCAATTGCTGAGGCGGTTGCTGCTGCTACTGCAAAGGGCGCTTTTAGCCTTGTAGGCGGGGGCGACAGTGTGGCAGCAGTGAACCTGTTTGGCCTGGCTGATCAAGTAAGTTATGTAAGCACTGGCGGCGGAGCATTATTGGAATATTTTGAGGGAAAAGTATTGCCCGGCATTGCTGCAATAAAGGATTAACAGTTCATTCGGGTACTTTTTCAGTGGATACAGAATTAAAACATTTAATTGGAAAAGTATACTAATTTTAGATTCTAATCATTAAAACATAAAATTATGAAACGCCCAGGTTTATTAATCGGTTTAGGAATTGTCGTGATCCTCTTCTTTTGGGGATGCAGCGGGTATAACGGACTTGTCACCGCCGATCAGGATGTAAAGAAGGTATGGTCGAATGTGGAGACCAATTACCAGCGCCGGACCGACCTGTACAGCAGCGTCATCAAGGTCATCGAAGGATCGGCCAATTTTGAGAAATCTACTTTAAAAGAGGTTATAGAAGCCCGTGCGAAAGCCACTTCTATACAGGTGGATATCAACGATCCCAAATCGCTGGAAGCATACCAGAATGCACAGGCACAGCTGCAAGGTTCTTTTAGCAAACTGATGGCTATTGCAGAAGCTTATCCCGATCTGAAGACCACCAGGGAATTTCAGGATTTCCAGGCACAGATCGAGGGAACGGAGAACCGTATCAACGTGGCAAGACAGGATTATAACAAATCTGTTGAGGGGTATAACCTCAGTGTGAAACGTTTTCCCAGAAGCATCCTGGCCAGTCTTTTCGGATACAAGGAGAAGACCTATTATAAAGCAGATGTAGGAACAGAAAAAGCTCCTGATATCAAGTTCGACATCAAATAAAGCCACCTGCATAACACATGTTCCCATTCTTTAAAAAGAAAGAGTACTTTTCTGCATCCCAGAAAGAACGCATAGTAGCGGCCATTCAGGAAATGGAAAAGCAGACCAGCGGAGAGATACGTGTATACGTTGAAGCACGGAACCCAAAGGTGAATGCGATTGACCGTGCTGCCGAAGTATTCTTTAAACTCAAGATGCAGGAGACCGTACAGCGCAACGGTGTATTGCTCTATATTGCCACCCGGCACAGAGAACTGGCCCTGTTCGGCGATGAAGGGATCTATAAAGCCACCGGTGCTGAATTCTGGAACAATGCCGTACAGCATATGATCAGTCACATCAAAGGCAGTGATATCTGTGAAGGCATGGTTCAGTGCATCAGGCAGGTAGGTGAAACATTGAAGGAAAAATTCCCGTATGACCCTTCAACCGACAAGAATGAATTGCCGGATGATATCGTTTTCGGTTGAGCACACAGCAGTATCTCAAACAGACAATGAAAAAATTAGTTTCCATATTCCTCTTATTGCTGTTAGTCATCGTTGCTTTCCCGCAAAGTGGTTTTGACCCTGAAAGTATTTTGAAGAAAAAGCCTGACCCACCCAGGCTGGTAAATGATTATTCGGGAACCCTTACCCCCGACCAGCAGCAAACCCTGGAACGTAAACTGGTTGCTTTTAATGACAGCACCTCTACTCAGATCGCCGTTGTCATCATCCCTTCTTTGAACGGCAGTGATGTGGCAGATTTCAATGTTAAACTGGGCAGGGCCTGGGGCGTAGGCGGAAAGGAGTTCAGTAATGGTGTTGTATTGCTCATTGCAAAGGACGACCATAAACTGCATATTGCTACAGGGTATGGGGTAGAAGGCGCTTTGCCAGATATCACATGCAAACAGATCATCGACAACAATATCGTTCCTGCTTTTAAAGGCAATGATTATTACCGGGGTATCGAGGAAGGCACTGATGCCATCATGCAGGCGGTTAAAGGAGAGTATAAAGCACCACCCGGCAGCAAAGGCAAAGGAGGATTCTCCCTGGGTAGGATAATTTTTCTCATTTTTATCGTTATACTGGTCTTGTCCCTGATGGGCAGTGGCGGCAGTGGTGGAGGTTCCTTCATGAGTAGCCGGGGTTTTGCGGCATGGACGATTGGAAGCATGCTCAGTGGCGGAGGTTCCGGGGGTGGCGGAGGTGGTGGAAGCTCAGGTGGTTTTGGCGGATTCGGTGGAGGAAGTTTTGGAGGTGGCGGCGCAAGCGGAAGCTGGTAGGAAAAATAAACCTTGGCAAGGTTTCTAAGTTTGGTAGCGTATTAATATTTAAACTAAGGCAAAGTGTAAAACAAACTTTGCCGAATGAGTTTTATAAAATACCTGTCATGTTCCCGTTTGTAAAGATCAAAAAGATATTCTCGGATCAGCAGAAAGAGAAGATCGTTGCTGCCATCCGTAAAGTGGAGGAACAGACCAGCGGGGAGATTAGGGTATATCTTGAACATAAGAACCCTTATATGATTGTGGTGGATAGGGCAAAGGAGATATTTCATAAACTGAATATGCAGCATACCAGGCACCGCAATGCGGTGCTTTTGTATATTGCCATTTCACACCGTGAACTGGGCGTCTATGCCGACCATGGCTTATTTGAATCTACCGGCCCTGAATACTGGAATACTTTAGTTCAGCAAATGGTTGGTCATTTTAAAAAAGGCGATATCGTTGATGCCATTATTAAGTCCGTTGAAGAGGCGGGCCAAATACTCATCAAAAAATTTCCAAAGGAACCTGGTCAGGATAACGAGGCATTGCCTGACGGTATCGTTTTTGGCGGTTAACAAGTACTTGCCTGATTACTGCAATGAAAATAAAACTATCCATACTTTTATTCCTGCTGTTACCTGTTCTGGCCTTTTCCCAGCAGGTGATTGACCCGGACAGCCTCCTCAAGATCGTTCCTCACCAATTGGTGAATGATTTCACCCATACCCTTACAGCCGACCAGCAACAGGCCCTGGAGCAAAAACTCGTTGCCTTTGAAGACAGTACCACAACACAGGTGGCGGTTGCTATCATCCCCTCTTTGAACAACAAAGAGATAGCAGATTATAATGTAAAACTGTTTCGGGCATGGGGAATAGGTACAAAAAAGAATAACAATGGGGTATTGTTGCTGATCGCAAAAAATGACCATAAACTGAATATCACTACCGGTTATGGATTAGAAGGTGCCTTGCCTGATATAACCTGCAAACATATCATAGACGAAGTGATCGTTCCCAGTTTCAAAGGGGAGGATTACTACAACGGAATAGATGCGGGTACGAATGCTATTATACAGGCAGTGAAAGGGGAGTATACGGTTACGGAAACTACAAAAAGTAAACATCAGTACCCGCTATTCCTGCGGATTATATTTTGGATAGTAGGCATCATTGTTCTGCTCTTCCTGATGACCAAGCAATGGTTCTGGAGCCTGCTCAATATTGCCAGCAGCATCGCATTCAGCGGTAGCGGAAGTAGCAGCGGTGGAGGTGGGTTTGGAGGTTTTGGCGGTG
>JANYAL010000050.1 GCA_025361325.1 Bacteroidota bacterium | reverse complement strand
TCTACTTTGGAACTCCATGGCAGGGTATCCGGAATATTACTTACTAAGTATGACCAGCTGATGAAATCACCTGGCTTCATTCCCTGTCAGAAGAGTATTCATCTCATTGATGCGATTACCTGGGCTGCCTGGAAGGATAGGCTGCTGGCTGAACGCCTGATGGCAAAGACCAGGGAAATAATCGTATTCCTGAAAGAGAATAATAATCATTGGGAAGAAACCCTCTGGTGGATGATTGCCTGGAACTTTGGTCTGAAAGTGAATAGTGAAACATTCCAGGAAATAGCCCGTTCTATTCCCTTACGTATAATCGCCACAGAAAAATACCAGATACACAGGATAGAAGCATTACTGTGCGGGCAGGCAGGACTCCTGGATTGTGAATTCGCCGAGGATTATCCCAAAATGCTTCAAAAAGAGTACCGGTTCATCAAAAAAAAATACGGGTTGAAGCCGGTTTCCCAAAAACTGGTATTCCTGCGCATGAGGCCTTCAAATTTCCCGACTGTACGACTGGCCCAGCTGGCTATGCTTGTACATGAAACACAACACCTTTTCTCCAGGATAAGGTCGGCCAGTTCATTGAATGAGCTGAAGTGTTGTTTACAGGTCACAGCAAACGACTACTGGCATTATCATTATTTGTTTGATGAACCTACTGCTTTCAGAAAAAAGAAACTCGGAGAGCAGATGGTAGATAATATTATTACCAATACGTTCATCCCCATTCTTTTTGCCTATGGCGATCAGCTTGCAACGTATTCCTACAAGAACAAAGCGCTTGAATGGCTGAATGACATTCAGGCGGAAAAGAATAGCATCACCAAATCGTTTGAAGTATTGGGAATCGTTAATAAAAATGCTTTCGATTCACAGGCCCTTTTACAGCTTAAAAAAGAATACTGTGACCCAAAAAAATGCCTGGATTGTATGATCTGGAATAAATTGATCAACAACTTTTCCGGTCCTTAAGACAATCAGCCACTTAAAGCCAGGTATATTGGATATTTTGTTTCAAATCGGGATGCAGGCTCCTGGCAACCGGGCAACTATCTCCCACCTTTTGAAGAAGCTGCCGATCCTTTTCAGATACATGGGCTGAAGGAGGAATCTCCAGGAAAACATCAATCTGGCCAATACGCCTGGGATCAGGGATCATGTGTTTGGTCACGGCAATAGTGGTCCCGGACAGGTCAATATTCATGGCATTTGCCTTTATACCCATTGTAGTGACGATACAGGTTGCCAATGCAACACATACCGTATCAGTAGGACTGAAACGTTCTCCTTTGCCCTTGTTATCCGTTGGCGCATCTGTCTCAATAACAGTACCGCTTTGTACATGCGTGCATGCGCATCTTAAATTGCCTGTATAGACTATGGAAACTGTCATATGTTAAAATCTATTTGCTAGACATAATATTTTCATAAATGCATGAGTTATCCCTGCAAATGTATCATCTTTAACCAGTACATGTTATTTTTGCATAAATTTACATAAGCAAATAAATTACATGAGGTATCTATTATTTCTTTTTGCAGCCACCATGATCGGCTATACAGCTGAAGCACAGGATAACAATAAACAAACCAAGAACCGCAAAGAACAAAAACGCCAGCGGATCAATGTCTTGGCCCGCCAGGAGGAAGAAGGTATCGTTGCTTACAAAAAACATTTTGCAGCCGGATTAAGACTTAATTCTGATGGGTATGGTATTTTTTTTGAAAAAGGGAAATCAAAATCTGTTAAGAAGGCATTGCTGTTCCAGCTTGAGATCAGTGAGCGGAAACACCAGAAAGAGGAAAAGCAAAATAATCCAAATGCACCGTCTGCACCAATTATTTATGGCAAGCTGAATTTCTTTTACCCGGTTAAACTGGGTGTTCAAGAGCAATTTTTGCTGGGTAATAAAAGTAATAAGAACGGTGTCAGCGTAACAAGCAATCTGGGAGGTGGATTATGCATTGGCGTTTTAAGACCCTATGAACTGGAAGTAGATAAATCAGGCACTCGTACTTTCGTGAAGTATGATTCACCAGACAGTCTCCTGTTCATAAATGGTCCGTACTATGGCGGCCCCTCCTTAGCTCAGGGATGGAACAATCTGAAAATAACACCGGGGGTCTATCTGAAACCCGCCCTGCGTTTTGACTATGGCCGTTATAATGAAATGATCAATGCTATTGAAGTGGGCATATGCGGTGAGTTCTATTCAAGTAAGATCCTGCAGATGCTGTATAACAAACAGAAACAGTTTTTCTTTTCCGCCTATTTTTCCGTGATGTTCGGCAAACGCAAATAGATCGGCACAACATTGATTTTCAACACGGCCAGAATCGAATGAAGATTGATTCTATCTCGTACTTATATCCATAAATGATTCAATAGAACATGGCATCAACGCAGGATAAAAATGACATCATAGAACAGTCACCCAAAAAACCAAACTGGTTACGGGTTAAACTTCCGATCGGAGAAGAATACCGTCATGTACGTGGCCTTGTGGATACGCACAAACTTCATACCATCTGTGAAAGCGGTAATTGTCCCAATATGGGCGAATGCTGGGGCGAAGGCACGGCTACTTTCATGATACTGGGTAATATTTGTACCCGCAGTTGCGGATTCTGTAACGTTGCAACAGGCCGTCCGTTGTCAGTGGACTGGGATGAACCCCAGCGTGTAGCGGAAGCCATTCACCTGATGAAAGTGAAGCATGCAGTGATTACTTCAGTCGACAGGGATGAACTGGAAGATGGAGGAAGTACGATTTGGTATAATACAATCAAAGCAGTTAAGTCCCTGAATCCTTCCACGACGCTTGAGACCCTGATCCCCGATTTCAAAGCTCAACGGGAAAATATACAGCGTATCATCGATGCCGCACCCGAAGTGGTTAGTCATAATATTGAGACTACGGAACGGCTGACCAGGCAGGTACGTATGCAGGCCAAGTACCACCAAAGCATGGAAACCCTGAAAATATTGAAAGAGGCAGGCATGCGAACCAAAAGCGGTATCATGCTGGGCCTTGGTGAAGAAAAAGATGAAGTGATACAAACCTTTATAGATCTCAAAGCAAACCTGGTAGATGTCGTCACCATTGGCCAGTACCTGCAGCCCACAAGAAAGCACTTGCCGGTTGTCCGTTTCGTTCATCCGGATGAATTCGCTGAATTCCGTAAAATAGGCTACAACCTGGGATTCGACTTTGTGGAAAGCGGCCCCCTGGTACGTTCTTCCTATCATTCAGAAAAACATGTCATACCAGGATATGGAATTGCCCAGTGGATGGAAGAGAAAAAAAGTTTGTAGTTTTTAGTTTGTAGATGATCGTCTTCGTTCTTCTGTTTCGGCCAGAAACAGAAAATCCTATTCACATACCTTTATTGCCCCAGCCATTCCTTGAACCCGTTTACCCTTTCCCGGCTTACAATAGTTTCCATAGTTGTAGCCGGCAGGATCTCTAATTTTAATCTACCGCCCAGCCAGGTATGAACCTTCTTCACAGCTTCAATATTCACCATTATATTGCGGTTGATCCGGAAGAAATGATCCGGGTTCAATTGTTCTTCCAGTTGGGCCAGGTTGTTTTCCAGTAAAAAGCGACTTCCATTGAAATCCATTGCATAACAAAGTTTTCCGTCCGCATAACAATAAGCCGTGGAATTGATCTTCAGATAACTGAGCTGCTGGCCTCTTTTTATGAGCAATCGTTCCCTGTAACGGGTGCTGTTCATGTCCCGAACCAGTTTTATAATCTTTTCCTGGAAAATATAATCATTCTCTTTCTGGTAGAACTGACGGAATTTTTCAATGGCCTGGCGGAGTTCCTTCTCATCCACGGGTTTCAGCAGGTAATCGATACTGTTCACTTTAAAGGCCTTCAGGGTATACTGATCAAAAGCAGTAGTGAAAATAACCGGCATTAGTACGGAAGTTTGTTGAAAGATATCAAAGCTAATGCCATCCGCAAGTTGTATATCCATGAAGACCAGGTCCACCGGTTTGGCCGACTGCAGGAATCTAACGCTGGATTCAACACTGTCCAGTCTGTCCACAATGGTAATATCACCACTGACATGTTTTAACAGGCTGGTGAGCCTGTCAGCGGCAGGAGTTTCGTCCTCGATGATAAGTACCTGCATATTAATTATCGATCAATGGTATGGAAACATTGAAACTGGACTCACTCACCGTCACCTTTACCTCTTTATTACCCAGCAGCTTATACCGGTTACGGATATTGTCAAGACCAATACCGGTGGATTCGGTCAGTTGGTTCTTTTTTTGCAGGTTATTGCTCACAACCAGGCTGCCGTTCTCCGAAAACACCCTTACATGAAGCGGTCGGTCTTTGGAAAGTATATTATGCTTGATTGCATTCTCCATGAGCAGCTGAAGGGAGAGGGGCACGATCCTTTTATGAAGCTTTTCAGCTGGTACATCTATCTCTATGTCAAGATTACTGCCAAACCGTGTTTGTAACAAAAAAGCATACGCTTCTAATACTTCGAGTTCCTCCTGAACAGGAATGCTTTCCTCATCCCGCACTTCCAGGATATGCCGGTATATTTTTGATAGTTGCTGAACAAAGTCGATTGCCTGGCCGGGGTTCTCAGGTATAAGGGCACTGAGTGTATTTAAATTATTGAACAGGAAATGGGGGTTCACCTGTGTCTTTAATGCATTGATCTGTGCATTCAGGGTCTCTCTCCTGAACAATTCCTTCTCTTCCACGGATTTCCGCAGTTCATTACCAAAATAGATACTCTCGTAAATGGCTACAACAGTGAGCGAACAGAAGATGGCAGCAGTATTGGCATTGATCATGATATCCGATGCCGTACGTATTACATTTCCTCGTAAATCCAGCTGTAAACAATAATCATTCAATAAAAAACCCAGCAGGTTGGTAGCTGCCAGCGTAAACACCAGCATGGCAAGGGATTGGACCACCAGTCTCTTTTTGGTCATCCGGAATTGCGGATATTTCTTTCTTGCCCACACAAGAATAACACGATTGCCAATCCAGATCAATGCCGTGGATACCAGGGTCGTAAGATAGATCCTGGGCTTATAGTACGGTTCATGGGTGAACCGGAGACCCGAAAATACAATGGGAATGATGAAGGCAATAATGGGTATCATCACCATCAAAAGCCACCTGTCATCAAAGCCTATTCTGCAATTTGTTCTCCGCATGTAATAAAGATATAAAATCAGCGGGTAAATCGGGTGCAGCTTTTCAACAACAAAAGGTTTACCCGCAAAGTAGACTCAAAATTATAAGGATTAAGGTACTATTTCTTGTTACGGTTATTATAGATCTCAACAGCATTCTGTATGGTAGTCATGTCCCCGTTGGATGCCTTTATCTTTTCCTGGGCAGCATTACAACCCGTAAATACATTGACTGCAAGTTCATTTATATTCTTCTTGAATATTTTGCGAAGCTGGTGGGTACTGCTGTTGTAAATGAAATAATCGCCCGGTTTACCTTCTGTACCATTGCTAACCGTGTTCTCAAGTCCATTATAAACCACTTTGCCCGAAGCATCGCTCATCTTTTGAAGGAAACTCAGTTCTCCATCAGTCATGACAGTGAAAAAATCACCCTGGATGCAGATGTACCTTGTATTGTTCATTTCAACCCCATTCAGTTCGGTACCCTCAAAATCCTTTTTCTTTTTATCTGTTTCATTGATGAAGGAAACAGAAGCATCCCTGCGGATATTGTCTTTTACATATCCTGATACAATGCTTCCGTCGGCCAAGACGAGCTTCCCTTTGGTGTATCCCTGCTGTACTTCTGTCTGTGCATTTGCAGGGAACATTCCAAAGCTGATGAAAATTGTAGTGATGATCCGGAGAATTTTCATGACTTACGATTTAATGTGAATGATTAGATGGTTAATTGTTAGATTTGATGCACAATGCTAATACAGTTGCCCCTCACCGGTAATTAAAAAGGAGTGAACTGTAGAAAAACAGGAGTGAGTTGTGAAAATAGGCAGATGCGTATGCGTGCAGATGGTACATGCAGACCCTTGATAACCTACTGAATTAGCTAGTTTACGAAAAAGGCATTTCATACTAAAACTGGTTACCAGAAATGATCAAACCTGGAAAACTCCTTCATTACCTGGAACTGTTGTGCATTTTCATTTTACCAGTTCATGTTTCTTCCCAGGTCAGGTGGACAAATGCAGATGCAGACTATGGCCCGTTGCCTGCCTCATTCCACGTGTACCGAACAACGGATTCCCTGGAGGGCAAACCCTTCATTGCATATTATGCCAAAGCCCTTTTACATGATAAAACCCTTGATTTCACTACAGATACCACGCGCGACAGGAGAATAACCCCGATCAGCTTCTATAACAGGAACAAACACCCTTTACTGGTGGTGAATACCGCTTTTTTCAGCTATGAATCCAACCGCAGCCTGAACGTCATCATAAAGGAAAGGAACCTGCTTGCTTACAATACGCATACCTTACCTATGCGGGGGAAAGATACCTTTCAATACAGGCATCCCCTGGGAAGCGCGATAGGTATTGATAGGAACAGGAACGCTGATGTTGCCTGGCTGCTCACCGATTCCACCAAACGATTTGCTTATGCAAGCCAGGTGCCAACTACAAGTCCGCTTAAAGACAGCATTGCCAAACCCTCTTTCAGGTATTTAAAAGAGCATTTATCATATCTGGACGTTTCTGTTAATAACGTGAAAGGCAAAGCACTGCAGTTTAAAAAGTGGAAGATGCAGACCGCAGTTGGTGGTGGACCCGTATTGGTCCAGAATGGAAAGGTCAGAATCACCAATGAGGAAGAATTGAAATTTGCCGGCAAAGCCTTCAGGGATAAGCACCCGCGAACCTGTATGGGATATACAAGGGACGGCTATCTTGTAATTATGGTTATTGAAGGGCGTTACCCTGGAATAGCAGAGGGCGCCACACTTGAGCAGGAAGCTAAATTGTTAATTGAGATCGGTTGCATAGAAGCCCTGAACCTCGATGGGGGTGGCAGCAGTTGCATGCTGATCAATGGTAAAGAGACCATTAAGCCCAGTGAGAAAGGAGAGGAGCGGCCAGTGCCTTCGGTATTCTTAATACGATCAAAGAATAATTAAATCTTACCGGATCATTCGACGGCTGACAAAGTGTTTTACTGCTGCACATCTCCAGATCAAACCTTGATCTCCCAAACAAGTGCACTTGCACCCAGGATAGCAGCATCGGATTCATTCAACTGGCTGAAGATCAGTTTCACCTTGTCACGGAAAATGGGCAAGAGATTCTCCTCCATACTTTTTCTGGTTGGCACTATAAGTAGTTCACCTGCCTTGGTTAACCCTCCGAATAGAATGATGGCCTCCGGACTGCTGAACATCACAAAATTGGCAAGTGCCCTGCCGAGTATCTCACCGGTATAATTATAAACATCCATAGCCAGCTTGTCTTTTTTTACCGCAGCATCGTAAATGGCTTTTGAGTCCAGCTTTTTGGCAGGGACCTTTCTTAATATGCTGGGCTGTTCAGGTTTTGCTGCAAGGAATTCCTTTGCAGTTAGTACAACTCCTGTTGCGGATGTATACGTTTCGAGAGAACCTTTAGCACCAGTGCCCCAATGCAAACGGCCACCGGGTATGATGATGGTATGCCCGAGTTCGCCGGCAAACCCGTCATGCCCATAAATGAGCTGTCCGTTGGCAACGATACCACTGCCCACACCGGTTCCCAGGGTGATCATGATAAAATCCTTCATGCCCTTGGCGGCGCCATACATCATCTCACCCACGGCAGCAGCATTGGCGTCATTGGTCAAAGCGGCAGGTACACCAAACCTGGCTGCTACCAGTTCCGCCATCGGTATTATACCCTTCCAGTTCAGGTTAGGGGCATATTCAATGGTACCCTTGTAATAATTGCCATTGGGAGCACCTACACCAATCCCCTTGATCCTGTCTTTGCCACCCACTTTTTCTATCGCTGGCAGTATCGCTTGATACAATGCATCAATATACTTTTCCACCGTCTCATTCTGTTTGGTGGAGATAGCACCCCTGTACAGGATATCCCCCCGCGCATCCACTATCCCGAAAACCGTATTGGTGCCACCGATATCAATTCCTATGGCTAATTGTTGATTCATCTGCATATGCCTGATTACTCGTTATTCTGATCAGTGCCCAACTGCATTGTCCGTAATATCATAGTTGATGCCCTGCTTTTTAAGGATCCCTTTAACCGCTACTGCAAAAAAGGCCAGATAGGCGAAACAGACTACCGGCACCCAGTATGACTGATGAATGCCGATCACATCCGACAGTTTGCCCTGTATAGGGGGAATAATGCCCCCACCCAATATCATCATGATAAGAAATGCCGAGCCCTGCGTAGTATATTTTCCCAGCCCTGCAATGGATAATGAGAAGATAGATGGCCACATGATGGAACAGAATAAACCACCGCTCAGGAATGCATACGTGGCTACCAGTCCGGTCGTTTGTGTGCCAATAACCATAGCAGTCAGGCCAAGCAGTCCATAAATCATCAGGGTCCTGGCCGGCTTGTTCCTGCTGATGTAAAAAGCAGCGATCTGTATCAGTACACAAACAATATAGTAATAAAGGGGTTTAATATCATAATCAGCAACCTTATTCACTGAAAGGATGACGATGAAACCTACTAGGGGGGCAATGAACTGCAGCAGCATTTTCATCTTATTGGAAAGCTTAAAAGCAGAAACAGCACCCGTCCACCTTCCAATCATTAGTCCGCCCCAATACATAGAAATATAAGGCGCAGCCTCAGATGACTGGAAGCCGCCGAATTCCTTCTGTTTCATCAGCTCACTCAAATTGCTGCCGATAGCCACTTCCACACCTACATACACAAATATGGCCAGCATACCCAGCACCAGTTGCGGATACTGCATGGCGCCCCATCCTGCACTGTTCTTCCTGGCCCTCAAATTTGCAGACAGTAATCCAATGACCACAATTCCCATCGCCCCCAGCAACCATTTCATACGATAAGCGTTCATGGCATGTTTTTCTGCATCGGAGGACATGGAAAGATCGGTCTTATAGCTGTTGAAGACCGGGGCGAACATGATGACCAGCAAACCGGTCATGATCAATAACGTGTACAACGCTTTATTGGCGTTCTCCGTCTTTTCCATTAATATGCCGGCTGGTACTTTTTTGGCGAAATAGAACAATGCCGCGGCGCCAATGAAAAGGGCACCCACACAACTGTACAGTACGATGACCTTGCTCAGACTGAGGGCTGCGATCTTCTCATCTGTAATGGCGGCTGTAGTCCCGAACAAAGCGATGGCTACAACAATAGGACCGATGGTGGTACCAAAAGAGTTGACCCCCCCGCCCAGGTTAACACGGCTGGTTCCTGTTGACGGATCACCGAGCGATATGGCAAAAGGCTGTGCAGCTGTTTGCTGTAATGAAAAACCAAGGGCAACGATGAACAGTCCCACCAGCATGCCCGCAAAAGTATTGGCGTTAACCGCAATGATCATGGCAGCAGCACCCAATGCACTAAAGAGAAGACCATAAACGATGCTCCTCTTATAGCCCCATTTGCCTACCAGGTCTTTTCCGCCGAAAGCGCCATAGGCGAACAAGGCCAGTGCTCCGATATAATAGGCAGTATAGAAAGCAAAGTCGATCAGCTGGCTCTGGAACTGGTCGAGGTGGAAGAAATGTTTGCAGAAGGGGATAAACACACTGTTACCCGCGGCTATGAAACCCCAGAAAAAGAAAACAGTGATCAGGGTGCCGAGGGCCCCATAATTGGTAGGTGTATGACCGCTCTTATGGATATCTTCTAAATGGACCTTTTGTTCAGATGGCATGTTCGTTGGTTTTAGCGATGAAAATAGAATAAAATTATGATTGGGAAAAATTTAGATTAACAATTGGTTTGAAACAAAATGATTGGTAAATTGACGCGCAATTCAGAATTCAATGGAAATCATTCATGTCAGCGCAGAGTGTTATCCTTATGCCAAAGTAGGCGGACTGGCAGATGTAGTGGGCACACTCCCTAAATACCAGCAGCAATTAGGTCATATAGCAAAAGTGGTGGTGCCCATGCACCGCACCAGGTTCCTGAACGAAAATGAATGGGTGGTTGAACACAAGGGCTCTATAATCATGGGCCCTTTTCAATATGACTATACCATCATCCGGGAGAAGACCAACAAGTTGGGTTATGACCTTTATTGCGTGGACATAAACGGCCTGCTCGACCGCGAGAAGGTTTACGGCTATACGGATGACACCGAACGGTTCACCGCTTTCCAGATCGCTGTGGTAGACTGGCTCTCGCACTGGGAGCACCGCCCACATGTGGTGCATGTGCACGACCACCATGCCGGCCTGATACCTTTTATGATGCAGCACTGCCATGCGTACCGGCACCTGGCATCTGTTCCAACCGTACTCACCATTCACAATGCCCAGTACCAGGGCTGGATGGGATGGGATAAGAGCAACTACCTGCCAGGATGGGACAGCTGGCAATGGGGGAAGCTCGACTGGGAAGATATGATCAACCCCCTGGCCAGTGGCATCAAATGCGCCTACCGGGTCACCACTGTGAGCCCCAGTTATATGGAAGAGCTGAAAGAAGATGCTAACGGACTCGAGAAACTGTTCCAATACGAACAGGGCAAATGCACCGGTATCCTGAATGGGATCGATACCGCTGTATGGAACCCGTTGACGGACAGCTATATACTCGAAAATTACAGTATAGCCGGTGTTGCCGTAGGAAAACAAAGCAATAAGAACAAACTGTGCTGGGATAATGGCCTTGAGCCGGATAAGCCGCTTTTTATTTTCATTGGCAGGCTGGTAGATGACAAGGGTGCCGACCTGCTCCCCCGGGCAATCGGTGATGCACTCTATCATTTAGAGGGCCGGATGAACTTCTACATTTTGGGAAGCGGCGAGTCTTCCCTGGAATACCAGTTCGACACCATGCGCAGCCACTATGTGGGCTTTTACAATTCACAGATCGGATATAACGAACAACTGGCCCACCAGCTATATGCCAGCGCCGATTTCATTTTGATGCCC
>JANYAL010000049.1 GCA_025361325.1 Bacteroidota bacterium | reverse complement strand
GTGATGGTATTAATCACTTTTGCATCTGATATGTCAATAACGAAAACCTTGTTTGAAACCGGTCTTTCCATGAGTTCTCCCTGGTCGGCAACATACAGTAATTTACTATCTGGTGTAGCATACAATTGGATAGGGCCTTGTGCACCAGCGGGTAATGGTATTCTTTTTATTTCTCCGCTTTGCAAGTCATATCTTATTACTTCTTTCGTATCGTACAGGGAAGCGAAAACAAATTTCCCATCCTGCGTAACTGCAGTTTGCACTGCTACGCCACCCAATGGAATGTCTGTTATTTTACCATCAGCAATATTGATAACCGACATACTCTTAGCATCCATATTGGCTACATACAATTTACCCTTAGCATACCTCAATCCGTGTGGTGAGTACCCTGTTCCCAAATCAAACTTTCGCACTACTTCATAAGTTGTTGCATCTACTTGCATAACCTGGTTGCTTTCTTTAGCCGTTACAAAAGCGTATTTTGATTCATTGTCTAAAACAACATGTGCTACATGTAAATCTTTACCCAATTGAACTCGGTTTTTTATGATTCCTGTATTTACATCAATCACTACTAATTGATTTATTCCTGTGCTATCCATTGGTACGGCCGTCACCCAAACAGATTTTCCATCAGGAGCTACCTGCACATTATGCGCCATAAACATTTTACCCGAGTCGCTTATATCTATGCTTGTATTGTTCAGACTCTCCTGAAGATCAATAACTGAAACACTCCCCCCTTCTTCATTGGCTACATAAACCTTAGCAAGTTGCAATGACGATGAGTTTTTATTGATACCACAACTGATCATAACTATGCCAATAAACATAAATATTGTCATAACTAATATTGGATTTAAAAAGGGATGTTTCATTATTTTAGTTTTATTTTAAATAAATACTTTTACTACACCATGACTATAAGTCTACAACTGCTCAATTACTTTTTGCAACCTGGCTCCTATTTCTGTAGCAATATCAGCAAGTGCTTTATTTTCTATTGCCTGCATGGAGGCTGCCGGATCAACAGCGGAAACCTCTACCTGGCCCGCTACTTTTTCCTGAACAATCACATTGCATGGCAACATGGTTCCAATTTTATCTTCTGCCAGTAAGGCTTTGTAGGCAAATGGCGGATTGCAGGCGTCCAGGATTTTATAGTTATAAAAATCCACATCAAGCTTTTTCTTTAATGTGGCTTTTATATCAAATTCTGTTAAGATGCCAAAGCCTTCGGCTTTGAGAGCATCTGTAACTTTTTGAATTGCGTTATCGAAACTTCCGGCAATTGTTTTGTTAAAATAATATTCCATGATTATTTTATTTTCTTGATGAGTTATGACTGACCATAATCTTCCATTCGCCTTTTACTTTCTTTAATACTGATGTAGCTACTCCTTTACGTTTTATTTCTGTATTATCTTTAGCAACTATAATTGTATAGTTGTACGTTTCAGTAGTAAAGGCATAGTTGCAATCCACCTGCACTTCTACTTTATAATCGCTGAATGTAAAAGATTTAACCTCTTTTAATTCGGGGGAAAGGTGATGTTCCATATAGTGAGCATAGTTGCCTTCACTACCACCTGATTCATATATTTTTGAATCGGCTGTAAAAAGTTTTTCTGTGCCGGTAACATCTAATTTACCAACGGCGTTGTTGTATTGCTTTAATACAGCCTTTACGGACTCTGCATCTTTGGCTTTTGGTGTTACTGGTAAGCTATCATCCCTTTTCATGAATTGTTTTATAGCTTCCCTTTCAGTACCAGCTTCCTTGCTTTGAGCAAAAGAAGATGCCGATATAAAGAATATTGCCGAGGCAATTAATACTTTTTTCATTTTCAATGTTTTTAAATTTACCCGGAACACAGGCAATAACCTGCCCATGTTCCGGTTAAAAATTAATGCTGATGAGTGCTTGCAGCAGCAGCTTTAGCTTTTGTATAGTTTTTAAACTTAGCTGAACCTTACCATGCTGAAATACTGGTAAAGGACAATAAAGTGTATGTCTATTTTTTGGATGCTGATATAAAACCACTCAGTAACAAAGGGACAACCGGTACTGCTGTGTT
>JANYAL010000018.1 GCA_025361325.1 Bacteroidota bacterium | reverse complement strand
CCCTGGTAGCACCCTGTACGCACCCTGACCCCTTGCTGGCATCTTCCTTCATCTCAGCAATGCCTCCGCCAGGGTCATTTGTATTACAAAAAACATGCATGCTAGGTTCCCTGTTGCTCTGTAATGATTTAAAGTGCTATCCGGGAGACTTTGCCATGCAGAAATTTTAGAACCAGGGGATATAAAAAAACCGGCCACCTGTAAAGATGACCGGCTTATTATATGGCATATCATTATTCTACTTCCACCTCATGCTTGCTGTAGGCCTCCATCAATTTCTTCTGTGTTTCCATGGCCACCGGGGCATAGTTATTGAACTGCATATTGAAGCGCGCACGGCCCTGTGTTAAACCCCGGAGTGAAGAAGAATACTGGTGCATCAATGCCAGGGGTACCTTCGCGGTGATCTTCTGAAAATGCCCCTCTGCTTCCATGCCCTCCACCATCGCCATGCGCGTCTGGAGGTCGCCCATCACGGCACCCACCATGTCATCGGGGCAATATACATCTACCTTATAGACCGGCTCCAGCAACTGCGGGTCGGCCTGTGTAAAGGCCTGGCGGAAAGCCTGGAGGCCGGCTATCTTGAAGGAGATATCATTGCTGTCTACCGGGTGCATCTTTCCGTCGTACACGCTTACACGTACGTCGCGAACATAACAACCGGTAAGAGGTCCGTTATGCATCTTCTCCATAACCCCTTTTAATATAGAGGGAAGGAAACGTGCATCTATGGCGCCTCCCACGATGCAGTTCAGGAAAACCAGTTTGCCGCCCCAGTCGAGGTTGATCTCATCACGGCCCCGCACATTCAGCCCGGGGGGATCAGGGATACCTTCATACCAGGGTTCTATCCGCATATACACTTCCCCGAACTGGCCGGCACCGCCGCTCTGCTTCTTGTGCCGGTAGTTCGACTCGGCCATCTTGCGGATGGTTTCACGGTAAGGGATCCTGGGTTTGTCGAACTTCACATCCAGTTTATGTATATGGGCTATCTTCCATTGTATAACGTGCAGGTGTAACTCGCCCAGGCAGTGTAATAAGGTCTGCTTCAGTTCAGTAGACACTTCAAACTGTACCGTGGCATCCTCTTCCTGCAGGGTATGCAGGGCCTGCGACAATTTTTCCTCCTCACCCTTGTTCACGGTGGAGATGGCAACAGTAACATTGGCTTTCGGGAAAATGATGGGCTCCAGTTCTATATTGGCTCCCTTTTCATGCAGGGTATTATTCACGTGCGTGGATCGTAATTTGATAGTGGCGCCGATATCACCGGCCACCAGTTCCTGTATGGGTATTCGGTTATGTCCTTCTAACAACAATAGTTGGTTCAGCTTTTCTGTAACCCCCGTATTCTCATTCACCAGTTCACTGCCTGCCTTGATGGTGCCACTGAATACCTTGAACAGGCTCAGTTCACCGATATGCGGTTCTATGATCGTTTTAAAGATAAAGATGCAGGCAGGTCCTTTTGGATCGCAGGGCAGGCTACCGCCGGCCCGGGTCTTCTGCGGGGGCATCTCATTAGCAGCGGGACATACATTGTCTATAAAGCCCATGATGCGTCCGCTGCCCATATTCTTTTCTGCAGAGGCGCAGAACAGCGGAAAGATATCGTGTTTGATCATGGAGGTATGAAGTCCGGCCTTCATCTCGTCTTCAGTGAGTTCGCCCTGTTCAAAATATTTTTCCATCAGGCCCTCGTCATTGGAAGCGATGGTTTCCACCAGCTCCTTGTGTAATTGGATGGCCTTATCCTTTTCGTTGTCCGGGATGGGTAGTTTTTGGGGCTTGCCTCCTTCGGGACCATATTGGTACATGATCATGTTCAGTACGTCGATGATCTGGTTAAAACCGGGGCCTGTTTGCACAGGGTATTGCACGGCCACCACGTTTGCCCCGAAATGCGACTTGGCGTCCTGCAGGGTCTTGTCGAAATTGGCCCCATCCCTGTCAAGCTGGTTCACCACGAAGAGGGTGGGCGTTTTGAATGTATCTGTGTACTCCCAGATCACATCGGTGCCCACTTCCACGCCCATCATTGCGTTGAGCACCATAATACCGGTATCGGCCACCCGAAGTGCGCTGATCACCTCACCTGAAAAATCATCATAGCCGGGGGTGTCCAGTATATTTATCTTGTAATCCCGCCAGGGCGTGTGCAGCAGGGAGGTAAAGACCGAGCTTGCCCTTTCGGTCTCCAGTTCGTGGTAGTCGCTCACGGTATTCTTCTGTGCGATGGAGCCGCGGCGTTTGGTTACCCCCGCTTCGAACAGCATGCACTCGGCCAGTGTGGTCTTACCTGACCCGGCATGCCCCAGCAGGGCAATGTTTTTTACGTGATTGGAATCATAAGCAGCCATACAATTATTTTTATGATGAAAGGATCATTGATAAAGTGGTCAGCCAACCGTGTACAGGTTGGCTGACAGTATAAGAATGGGTTATTGCTTGCTGAACTGGTGGAATTCCTGCTCTAATGTATCAAGATCGGAGACCAGGAGGTCCAGTTTGTCCTTGATATGATGGTGGGGGATCCGGTACCCAAAATTCGGATGCAATTGTGCTTCATGCACATGATGCTTGATCTCGTGTTTCAGATCATGGATATTGATCAACTGAATGTGGAACTGGTTGTGAAAATGTTCAATGCCTGTGAGTACTTCATGATCGGTCTTGCCCGGTGCAAAATAGTACAGTTCATTCTTCAGATTGTGTATCTTCTCGCGGTAAGACACCAGGGTGGAATGCCAGGTTTTGCACTCGTCGATCATGGTCCTGTGCTGTGTTTCCGTTATCATAATATTCCGGTTTTATGGTTAATGAATGATTGCAAGGATCGTAGGTTCAGCGAACCGTGTATTAAAGTTAATACCGGTACAAAAAAAATTAATGACATTTATCATACAGCAGTGTAAAGCATATCATTTTATACCAGTACAAAAATCAGTTGGTCTAACCGGGACAGGGGTTAGTAAAACGCCCGGTGCAGGAAGCAAGACCTTTTCATGCTTGAATGAAAATAATACTTGTTTCTGAAAATAACAAGTATTGCAGGAAACAGTTTTATGAGCCGCTAATACTATATTTGATACCGGGCATTGCCCCTTAGGCCAGACCCCATATACCATGTTTAACATATCGCATACCAGGGAAGGCGGTTTTAACAAGACCGTGTTGATGGATGGGTTTTCCGGTACCACTGTGGAACTGATCCCCGCCTGCGGGGCCATTTTGCACGGGTTCACGATAGGCCAACCCGGCCAAGGGCTCAACCTGGTGGAGCATTATGACGGAAGCGAGGATTTTGCTATGCATGTTACCGCAAAGGGGTTCAGAAGCTGCAAGCTTTCTCCCTTTGCCTGCCGCATTAATAAGGCGCTGTATCAATTTGGCGGAAAGGAATACCACATCAGGAAATTCCTGCTCAATGGGAACGCGCTGCATGGCCTGCTCTATGATGCCGTTTTTGAGGAAACAGATTGTGTTGCCGGTGAAGAAAGTGCAGCCATCACGCTGATGCATCAATACCGCGGTACCGACCCGGGCTATCCCTTTCATTTTGATTGCCGGGTAAGATATATCCTGGGCAGGGACAATTCGCTTGATATCAAGACTACCCTCTTCAACCAGGACAAAGGACTTATTCCCGTTCAGGACGGATGGCACCCATAT
Organism: Bacteroidota bacterium; assembly: GCA_025361325.1. Taxonomy (GTDB): domain Bacteria; phylum Bacteroidota; class Bacteroidia; order Chitinophagales; family Chitinophagaceae; genus Ferruginibacter. The sequence goes on along the minus strand of JANYAL010000018.1, from coordinate 809 downwards.
TTCCAATTCGGGGGCAGTATCAATGAACTGGAACTGGAATTTCAAACTAAGGAGATGCTGGAATTCAACGATGATCTGATACCCACCGGTAAGCTGGTACCCTACCAGGAATTCGGGTCTATACGTAAGATAGGCGATACTTTCTTTGACAATTGTTTTACCCTCAATTTTGCGGAATGCCAGCCCCTTTGTGTACTGCGTGATCCCAAACTGGGATTACAACTTGAAATCCGTCCGGCTGAAAGCTACCCTTACCTGCAGCTCTATACACCCCCGCACCGGAACAGCATTGCTATTGAGAACCTGAGCGCTGCCCCGGATGCTTTCAATAACGGGATGGGCCTGATAACACTGGAACCGGGCGCTCAAGTGGATTTTGAAACGAATTACAGGGTGAGGAGCGTAGGTGGGTAGGTGGCAGGGGTATTAATTCTTTTGGGGTTGAAACGTATTCGGGAGTAAGTACTACATATTTTGTCATACTGTTATACGCAACATTTAAAAAGGCATTATTGTTACAATGAAACATTTTTTTGCGAGTGTTATACTTCTTTTAAGCTTTCAGTATTTGTCCTCTCAAACATTATATTCTTATTTTCCAAACGACAATAATGAATTTATTAGTTCTAAAAATATTAATTGGGCTGCAGAAGATGATAATGTCTATAGTTTTGAAAATTCTAATAAAATAACAGACAAAAATATTTACGACTATATACTATCGGGAATAAAGCGTAAAACAATTATTCCATATAAATCAGCATGGATGTATGGTGATGCAGCAAATCCATATGATTTTTTAAATAAGC
>JANYAL010000009.1 GCA_025361325.1 Bacteroidota bacterium | reverse complement strand
GCGGCGAACATTCCTGCCGGTCCGGCCCCGATGATAATGGTTCTATTCTTGACCTTGCTGACGTCTTGGAAATTAAAACTACTGTTCTCCCTTTTTCGAAAGGGTTCGTTTATAAAAGCGTTAACAGAGATGTTTACCCATATGGTCCTTGCCCTGGCATCGATGGAATGTTTCAGAATATGGTACCCTGAAACAGAGCTAACTTCACTGCCGGTAAAGGCGGCGATCGCTCTATTAATGGCAGAATCATCTGAGGCTTCTGAAGGAAGAAGTTTTAATGAGATTTTTTGTTTCATGAGGTAAGGTGTTCATCCTAAAAACTCAATTTTGTAGCTTTTTATCTTTGTGTGCCGATTCAGACAGTCAAAGACCAGCAGAACACGAGTGATCACCAGGCCAAATTTGCTTTCTCATGACACCCCCACACGAAAAGGGTGGATATTTAAAATGGCAGGTCATCTACAGCATCGGGCGGGGCAGAAGAAAAAGTATCCAGCGGTTCAAAATAATCGTTATCCGGAGTAGTCTTTCGGGTTTGCAGGATCTGTTCAATTCTCCAGGCATCAAGGTTTGTAATATAATTTACCTTGCCTTCTTTTTCCCACCTGGTACCCTTGATATTGAAATATACCTTTATTTCATCACCGGTGTTAACCTTATCAATAACAGTGGTTTTATCCTGTACGCACTGGAATTTGACATAATTGGTTATGGTACGGCCATTAATCTCGTCTGTTTTTTCCACTACGAATTCCCTTGTTTTAAAGGATTCGGTACGTTGAATGGTATCATATTTTACAACCAGCTTTCCGGTTAGCTCGTAACTCATAGTAATAATTTAATATGCAAAAGTAAACCTAATTAATGATAAATATTGTATTGATTCTGTTAGAGGGTATGGTACAAATAGCTATCTTCCTTAATATAAACATTATTAATTTATGCGCAGGCTTCCCTTGATATTTTCTTTCCTTTCATTGTACTTTTTCTTTCGAAAGCAGGTAAAAAGGTTTATGAGCCCAATGCTATAAAATTTATTGATTACCGACTTGATGCGGGAAATTTAAGAATAAGTAATCTACAGATACTTTTCTTGATACTACGGGCAAGAATTAGAACAGATCGGTTGGCATGTACTTGAAAATCAAGTAGGTTGGGGCGGTATCGTGCTGGGCAAACTGGATTTCGAATTTTCAGGTTCTAAAACGAGAAACCTAACTAAATCACATACTGTCATCTTTGAAAAAAACAAATGAATAAAAATTTTTTTTTCAATAATTTAATCGATATTCGCTATTCTGCTAAATTTTTTTTCAATGTGAATTGAATGAAAAATTCGCTCAGGGATCTTAGGTTTAACAAATCTTAACTCAAATATAAATTGCTTAAGGACTAATGGATAAGGCTTTTGAAAAAGTATGGGTAAATTGTTTAGAGATAATCAAAGACATTGTAGAATGGCAGCATTTCAAAACCTGGTTCGAGCCGATCAAACCAGTGGCATTGAAAGAAAAAATCTTGACAATACAAGTACCTAGTCAGTTCTTTTATGAGTATCTAGAAGAACATTATGTTTCTCTTTTGGCAAAAACATTGAAAAGAGAATTGGGAGCCGCTGCACGGCTCGAATACCGGATTATGGTGGATAGCGGGAATAGCAAGAATAAACCATTAACAATGGATGTTCCGGGCAATGGTTATAAATCTTATTCAAACAACGAAATGGATTTTCCTTTAGTCATCAATAATCCTGTCAAGAACCCGTTTGTGATACCCGGTCTCAAGAAAATGCAGATCGATCCCCAACTGAATCACGCCTATACTTTCGAAGCTTTTATTGAGGGAGATTGCAATCGAGTGGCCCGTCGTGCCGGTAAGACTGTTGCAGAAAAGCCAGGAGCCACTTCCTTCAATCCATTGGTGATCTATGGCGGAGTGGGCCTTGGTAAGACCCATCTTGCACAGGCAATCGGCAACGAGGTGAAACGGCTGTATTCCAATAAAGTGGTCTTATATGTCAGTTCAGAAAAATTTATTAACCAGTTCATAGATCATGGCCGTAACGGAGCAATCAACGATTTTATCCATTTTTACCAACTCATTGATGTACTTATCATAGATGATGTGCAGTTCTTTAGCCGTGCTGAGAAGTCTCAGGATGCTTTCTTTTCCATTTTTAATCACCTTCACCAAAGCGGGAAACAACTCATCCTCACGAGTGATAAGCCCCCCAAAGACTTGGAAGGAGTTCAGGAAAGGTTGCTGAGCAGGTTCAGGTGGGGATTAAGTGCTGATCTCCAGGTTCCGGACTACGATACCAAGATTGAGATCCTGGATAAGAAAATGAAGAGTGATGGTCTGGAAATGCCACGAGAAGTGGTCAAGTACATTGCTTATAATATAAACAGCAATATAAGGGAACTGGAAGGAGCATTAATTTCATTATTGGCACAGTCTTCTCTTAATAAAAGAGAAATAGATTTGGAACTGGCAAAAAAAGTATTGCGCAATTTTGTGAAATCATCCAGCAAGGAGATCACCATAGATGCCATACAGAAAATGGTATGTGAATATTTTGACGTGCCTTATGATAAGCTACTACAAAAAACACGTAAACGCGAGATCGTTCAGGCACGACAAATCACCATGTTCCTTGCCAAAGCTTTCACCAAGAATTCACTTAAGACCATAGGGGAGCATTTTGGCGGAAGGGATCATACTACTGTCATTCATAGTTGCCAGACCGTAAAGGACCTCATGGATACCGACAGCCTATTCAAGGAAAGTGTTCTTGAGCTCCAGCAAAAAGTGCAGCTGGCTGCTATGTAACACATTCTTTTACAGGTGACAATGGCCAGGCTAGAATAACCTGGCTTTTTTATTACTGAAATAACCGGGGGCTAATGAGAAAGCCTGATTGATTATTCAGATCAAACCTACTGATCCCTGAAATTTTATATTCTTATTTCCTTTTTATTTCTTTTGGGTGATAGACAATACAATTGTATTTTTGCGATCCCTTATAAACAGGGCAGGTTAGGAGAGGTGCCTGAGAGGCCGAAAGGAACGGTTTGCTAAATCGTCGTACGGGTTAAACTGTACCGTGGGTTCGAATCCCACCCTCTCCGCAGTTTATTTTAAATAGGAGTAAGTGATTAAACTGTTACGTCGCGGCGTAACGAATCCTGCACTCCACTTGTAATAAGGTTCTTGCAATATATCTTTCCTCATATTATTCTGGAGTTTATGTCCGGTGTGAAATGATAAAATCAGCTCTTAGAGTTCGGGATGTAGCGTAGCCCGGTTATCGCGCCTGGTTTGGGACCAGGAGGTCGCAAGTTCGAATCTTGCCATCCCGACAAATAATTATCAAGCCTTTCAAATGAGATTGAAAGGCTTTTTTATAGACATTCAGTTTGGAGAAACTGTTCCAAATGGCAGAAATAATTATTTCTAATAAGTTCTACATTTGTGCTATGCAAATACAAATTCTTAAATCAAAAATCCACAGGGCCGTTATCACCGAGGCCAATTTGAATTATGTGGGCAGTCTCACACTTGATGAAGACCTGATGGATGCTGCCAATCTCATTGAACATGAAAAGATCCAGGTTGTAAATGTGAATAATGGCGAACGACTGGAAACTTATCTTATCAAGGGGAAAAGGGGAAGTGGTATCATATGCCTGAATGGACCTGCTGCCCGGAAGGGAGTGGAAGGGGACATTGTAATCGTTATTTCATATGCCCTGATGGATTTTGAGCAGGCGAGAACCTTTAAACCTGCATTGGTATTTCCCAAAATGGGGAACAAACTTTAAGTAATCAACTCAGAATTGATCTCATATCAATAATTGCTTTCCATACCCGGTCAGTGCTTAAATCACTATTTTTCAGGCAGTATGACAATGACCAGTAGGCCAGACATCACCTTAAGCCTATTCCCGTAATTGCGTCAAATTCCTGCTTATGAATTTATCTGGAAGTGGTTAAAAAAATAGTAACTTCATAAAATTCAAATATAATTCTGTAAACATTACAGATAAAATGACTTTTTATGAAAGTTTCTGATATTTTGCGCATTAAGGGAAACATTATTTATTCAGTGATCGGGGAAATAACTGTTTATGATGCTTTAAAGATCATGGGGGATAAAAATATTGGGGCCCTCCTTATAATTGAGCAAGAAAAGCTAGTAGGAATCTTTTCAGAGCGGGATTATGCACGTAAAGTGGTCCTGAAAGGCAAAATGTCGAAGGACGTTCCGGTGAATGAGATTATGACAGAACAAGTGATTACTGTAACAGAGGATGATTCCATAGAAAGCTGTATGGCCTTGATGAGTCAGAAACATTTTCGGCATTTGCCCGTTGTTAAAGAAGATAAAGTGACGGGAATGATCTCTATCGGTGACGTTGTCAATGCCATTATCGCTTCACAAAAGGAAACAATCGCACATCTGCAGCATTATATCTCTCAGTAGTACTAAATTCTTAAGGTCATGCCGTATCCTGCCCAGGACTTTTAATTTTCCGTCCCTGCGTACGATCTATTGAAAGATCTTTTTAAATGGTTCTATTTCATGCATACATACCTCCTATTCAACAATTCAACATTAATTTTGTTGTAATCTTTATCTCAATCAATTTTCTATGGCAAAGAGGACGAAAGCCGCTTCTATCTATCATAATGACAGTATTGAGGTTTTTGGTGCAAGAGAACATAACCTGAAGAATATTACTATCAAAATACCTAAGAGCAAACTGGTGGTATTCACCGGCGTTAGTGGAAGCGGAAAATCATCCTTGGCCTTTGACACCATATACAACGAGGGACAGCGCCGATACATGGAAAGTTTCAGCGCTTATGCCCGCCAGTTCGTTGGTGATATGGAACGTCCGGATGTAGATCGTATAACCGGCTTGTCTCCAGTGATCTCCATTGAACAGAAGACCACCAATAAAAATCCACGAAGCACAGTAGGTACGGTCACAGAAATCTATGATTTCCTGCGTTTATTGTATGCCAGGATAGGTGAAGCTTACAGTTATAACACCGGTAAAAAGATGGTCAAATTCAGTGAGGAGGAAATGGTGAATAGCATCTTTGAAAAATACAAGGACAGGAAAATATCCCTTTTGTCACCATTGGTAAGGGGTCGTAAGGGCCATTACCGTGAATTGTTTGAAGATATTCGCAAAAAAGGCTATTTAAAAGTAAGAGTGGATGGTACTGTCATGGACTTAGTTCCCAGAATGCAGATTGACCGGTATAATATTCATGATATAGAAGTGGTGGTGGACAGACTGGCAGTTACCGAAGACATGCGGTTCAGACTTAGCCAAAGTGTACAGAAAACCTTGCAGGTCGGTAAAGACCTCATGTATCTGCTCATCAATGATACGGATAAGATGGTCCAGTACAGTAAACATTTGATGTGTGAGGATACCGGTATCAGTTATGAGGAACCTTCTCCAAATGCATTTTCATTCAATTCTCCATATGGTGCCTGCCCGATATGCAAGGGATTAGGAAATATGTATGCCATTAACTTGTCGGCTGTATTGCCCGACAAGTCAAAAAGTATAAAGGAAGGGGGCATAGCACCATTGGGTGAGGAAAGGAGTGCAGGCGTTTTCCAGCAAGTGGCGGAGTACGCAAAAAAATATAAGATCAAACTGGACAAACCCATTCAGGACCTAGCTGGGTCTCAGATTGACCTGCTCTTGTATGGCGACAAAGGCATCAACCCGGCCCTGGAATTGGATGCATCGGATGATTCCATCCCTGAAGTATATACCGGCAGCTATGAAGGGATCATACCCATGTTAAAACGATGGTTCACTTCTTCACAAAGCACCGATGTGTTAAAGGAATGGGTGGAAAAATATATGGACCTGGCTCCCTGTACCTCTTGTAACGGAACCCGATTAAAAAAAGAAAGCCTTTGGTTCAAAATAGATAACAGGAATATCTCAGAATTGGGCAACATGAATCTTGATAACCTGGCTGCATGGTTGGATGGTCTGGAACTTCGGTTGAGCAATAAACAAAACGTCATTGCGAAAGATGTGCTCAAAGAGATCAGGGAACGGCTACAGTTCTTATTGGATGTTGGACTTACCTACCTATCGCTCAACCGTCCTTCCAAGACCTTAAGTGGCGGGGAATCACAGCGAATCAGGCTGGCCACACAAATCGGTTCCCAGCTTCAGGGTATCACATATATCCTGGACGAGCCTAGCATCGGTCTGCATCAGCGTGATAACCAGCACCTGATTGGGGCGCTGGAAAATCTGCGTGATATTGGTAACAGTGTTTTGGTGGTAGAACATGACAAGGAGATTATGCTTGCAGCTGATCACCTAGTCGATATCGGGCCAAAGGCGGGTATGCATGGCGGAGAGATCGTTGCGCAAGGATCTGTTCAGGAAGTATTGAAATCCAAGTCTGAAACTGCGGAATATCTGCTTGGAACTAAATATATTGAAGTCCCTAAGAAAAGAAGGGAAGGGAACGGAAAGTTCATCGACCTGAATGGTGTCAGTGGTAATAATCTGAAACAGGTGAATGTGAAATTCCCGCTCGGAAAACTCATACTTATCACAGGCGTGAGTGGAAGTGGAAAATCGACCTTGATCAATGAGACATTGTATCCGTTGATGAGCAAATTCTGTTATGATTCAAAAATGAATCCCCTCCCCTATAAAAGTATTAGGGGACTGGAACTGATTGACAAAGTGATTGAGATAGACCAAAGTCCAATAGGCAGAACACCCCGTAGTAACCCAGCAACCTACTGCGGGTTCTTCACGGATATTAGAGCCTTATTCGCAGCAGTTCCCGAAGCCAGAATCCGGGGATATGCAGCCGGTCGTTTCTCATTCAATGTAAAGAGCGGACGCTGTGATGTTTGTGAAGGTGGTGGGATGCGGGTGATTGAAATGAATTTTCTGCCTGATGTATATGTCCATTGCGAAAAATGCAATGGCAAACGGTATAATCGCGAAACCCTAGAGATCCGTTACAAGGGTAAATCAATCAGTGATGTTTTAGATATGACAGTTGATGAAGCTGTTGAATTCTTCCAGGCTATTCCCTATATCTACCGAAAGATAAAAGTGCTTCAAGATGTCGGATTGGGATATATCACCCTTGGCCAGAGTGCAGTAACTCTCAGTGGCGGCGAGGCACAGCGTGTAAAACTTTCAACGGAACTGGGTAAAAAGGATACTGGGAATACTTTCTATATCCTCGACGAACCTACAACAGGTCTGCACTTCCAGGATATCCGGCATTTGCTGGATGTGTTGAATAAACTCGTTGACCGGGGCAATACTGTCCTTGTGATCGAACATAATATGGATGTGATCAAGGTGGCAGATCATATCATAGATATCGGACCGGAAGGCGGCGATGGGGGAGGAATGATCCTATATGAAGGTATACCCGAAGGTCTGGTGAGCGTGAAGGAAAGTTTCACCGGACAATTTCTCCGGGGAGAATTATAAAAAAGAGATCCATGTCTCATAAACATGGATCCTTTAAAATAAGTGTAAGCATGTCAGTGAAATCTATCAAGAATGTGGTTTCAGGGGTAAACTGAGTATATAGAAATATTCTTAGTTATCCTCGGGGGTTGATTTCAGTTGTATGTCTTACACTTAATAATTTTATATTCTTGTCTTCATTGATTTTTATGACTGAAACAATTATGAAAAGGAAATAAATTGTCAGTATAGTGTGGTTCCTTTTTTTTTGGGTGTAATGGTTTTTTTTCATCTGTAATTATCATTAATAAACAGTCGGGCACCTGGTTTGCCTTGTCTGAATACTTCCCTGCAATGGCCCCATTCTAATACCGAATTTCAGGATACCCGAGAAATAAGTATCCGCATTTTTGTTGTCTCCACGTTGAGTTCCGGGTGGATAACGAACCATACCCGGATAAATAATAGGCAGAAACTTATCGGATATTTTTATGGCTATGGCTGCATCCTGCGGGGATAAATATTTTACAAAATATTTTGGATCAATGTAGTTCTTGCTTACATCATCAATATAATCTGTGAAAGTCTTCCGGTATAAGATTTCTAAGCTAATATTTATCCTTTCTGAGAGGTAATATTTGAGCCCACCACCCAACGGAATATTCATTTGAGTCAGTTTGTAAGGCTTGCTGTTGGGGTATTCCGACATGCCTTCTCCTTCTGTACGTAATGGCTGAAGATAATACCAGGTCTTATTTCCATTTGCATCTGTTACTGAACCCTGCGGATTAAAATGAAAGATACCCAGACCTATTAGACAATAGGGCCTTAGTCGTGGTTCATATTCAGATTCCAGACTGAACAGGGTTGTTGGAAAGAATTCAACACATCCGTAGACCTCCCAAACATTAGACCTGAAATCCAGATTCCGCTGTTTGCGCCATAATTCATCTATCCCATTCGTGTTGATGATATTATCCCGCCCTTCCAGGTAAGTATAATCTGCGGCGATCCGCAGACCCAGCCATCTGCTGGGATATAAGGTCAAAAATACTCCCTTCATCATTTTTGTAAGCCCCAAATTGACGTCTTTTAAAAAAGCAGTGCCTTTACCACGGTTACCGCCCAGGTCACCCAGGAAGAAACTGGGGCCGAGATTGATACCAGCCTCCACCTTAACATTTCCGTTACCAAACAATAGTGATTGAGAATAAGATATATTCAGGGAATAAGTACAGATAAGCAGTAATAATATTCTTTTACCAACAAAGTTGTGTAAATGAGATTTCATTAGGATTCGGTTTTGTCTTGCGACAGATTATTGGGTTGCTGAAATTGGTCTTAAGTGCTCCGATTATTTATCCGGTAAAGGTTAATGCTGGCTGAACTAAAACGGGTCATGGATCAGCTTAAAACAAATAATTTCACCTTGTAAAAACGGCAGGGGGGAGCAAATATTGCCTTTTCGGCCCTATTTTTTAAGTTGCATTTCAATATGGGGTATCCCATCTTCAAGATACTGATCACCGGATTGTATGAAATTCAGGGAAGCATAAAATTCTTTCAGGTATAGCTGGGCCCCTATTTTTATTGAAATCACAGAGAAGTCCTGGAATGCCTTTTCTATAGCTAGTGTCATTAACGCTCTGCCTGCACCGGTCTTACGGTAGGCTGGGGAACATACCACCCGCCCGATACTACATTCGGGATAGGATATTCCCGGTGGGATTATACGACAATAGGTCATCAGTTTATTCCTATCCCAACCCGCCAGGTGCATCGAGGAGCTATCCTTTCCATCCGCATCCTGGTAAATACAATTCTGTTCAACCACAAAGACTTCATTGCGTAATTGCATGATGGCATACAACTCCCGTGCCTCTAGTTCATCAAATTTTTTATATACCCATTTCAATTGCATACAGGAAACAGATTTAGCTTCTTGTAAGATAAATGAAATGTATCCATGAACACTATTTACGGAGGGTCAGCATAATGAAATTACTTCCTGATAATATTAATAGCGTTGAATAATTAAATGACAGGAGCCATTTTGAGATCATCAATGAACATTCGCAGTCAGAAATGCCTGTATCTTATTATAAGCATCATTATAAGTGCCGGCATCCCAATTTCCATGTCCACCTGTCGGATAAAATACATATTGGTTGGTAATACCAAATAAAGTCAGCCTGGCACTCACCGCTGAAGATTGTGTCGGACTGACCAGGGGATCTGTACCGCCATGTAACAATATGGTTGGAGCCGAGCCTGGTCTGATGAAATTAATGGGACTGGAATTAAAATATAATAGCGGATCCTGTACCAGTGTTTTGCCGATTGCCTGTGACAAAGCAATGGTCAGGAGCGGATTCCCGCCAACAGGATTCAGATACATATCCACGAGGTCCGATGGACCGAAAAAGGAAACAATGGCCCTGGGCCTTACCGGAAACGAATCCTTATAACCTTGCAACATGGCCAGGTGGCCTCCCGCGCTGGCTCCTAGTAATACAAATTTGGTACTTACCTGGTAATCTATTGTCTTTCCGAATATATATCTTACCGCTGTCTGTACATCATTTTCCTGGGTGGGAAAAGTATTGGTGGTGCCATTCGATAAACGGTAATTGATGTTGAATAAGGCATAGTCCGGCAACCTGTTCTTAAGTGTATCGATCGCAGCGGTAAAATCAGCCTTGTCGCCCGATATCCAGGCACCGCCATGTATCATCACCATGACCTTTGTACTGTCCGATCTTCTGCCCGCCGGTAAATATATGTCCATATTCTGAAGCGGATCAGGTCCATAGGAAACATTCAAAATGGTCTTTGCAGCAACTGTAACTGTATTGACCGAGGTATCTGTCTTGGAGCAGGATATCACTACAGCGAAAAACAAGATGAGTGCAAGGAATAATTTCAATTTCATAACAAAAAATGATATTTATAACCGATAAGGTATGAAAATTATCTGAAAGGGACGCTGACGCTGGGAATAACAGCAATTATTAATTTATCGTTTCAGGTCTAGTTTTATCTGCAATTCCTCATATTGTATGCCATCAATTTCAGATGGGGCATTCAGCATTACATCCCTTCCCGAATTATTCTTGGGGAATGCAATAAAATCACGTATAATCTCGCTCCCGCCCAAAATGGCGCATAAACGGTCAAATCCATACGCAATGCCACCATGGGGTGGGGCACCATATTCGAAAGCTCCCAGCAGGAAACCAAATTTGTGTTCCTGTTCCTCTTTGTCCATGCCCAGTGCCGCAAACATCTTTTCCTGCAGGTCCTTTTGATGTATGCGGATAGAACCTCCTCCCACCTCGTTACCGTTAAGCACCATATCGTAGGCATTGGCCTTGATGCCGGCATATGGGTGTTCAAGGTATTTTTCCGAATCCCTGATTACAGGATCATTGCCGATCATCACTTCTATATGTTCCGGCTTCGGAGCAGTAAAAGGGTGATGCCTGGCCACCCAGCGATTTCCTTCCTCATCATATTCGAATAAGGGGAAATCCAGTACCCACAATAACTTGAATTCATCCGGCCGGCGCAGACCGAGCCTTTCTGCCATGTACATGCGAAGATCACTGATTGCTTTGCGGGTACGTTCCTCTGCTCCGGCCAGTATCACGACCAGGTCTCCCGGCACTGCACCAGCAGCTGCGGAAATGGCCCTGAGTTTAACTTCCGGATAGAATTTATCCACGCTGCTTTTGAAGGTGCCATCGTTATTACATTTTATATATACCAGGCCCTTCATGCCTACCTGTGGCCTTTTCACCCATTCCGTCAGTTCATCCGTCTGTTTACGGGTATACTCACTACAGCCCGGTACCGCCATGGCCACTACCGTCTCGGCATCATCGAAGACTGCAAAACCAGCATCATTGATCAGTGCGTAATGATCGGTCCTGTCCACAAAAACAGTTCCCGGCTTTTTTAAGTTGCATAGCCTCATGTTGAACCGGATATCAGGTTTGTCATTGCCGTATTGCCACATAGCTTCCTCCCAGGTCATTCTTTGCACTGTATCGGTGTAGTTGATACCCTTTACCTCTTTGAAGATGTGTTTGATCAATCCTTCAAACATGTTTAATATATCTTCCTGCTCTATGAACGACATCTCACAATCCAGCTGGGTGAACTCCGGTTGCCGGTCGGCACGCAGGTCCTCATCCCGGAAGCATTTCACTACCTGGTAATACCGGTCGTATCCGCTCACCATCAGCAGCTGTTTAAAGGTTTGGGGCGACTGAGGTAAGGCGTAGAACTGTCCGGGGTTCATCCTGGAGGGTACTACAAAATCCCGGGCGCCTTCAGGTGTGCTCTTGATGAGAAATGGGGTCTCTATGTCTATGAAATCATGTTGGTGCAGGTAATTACGGGCACTCCTGTTCACCGCATACCGTAACTCGAGGTTCTTTTTTACCGCATGCCTTCTGAGATCTAGGTATCGGTATTTCATACGTATGTCATCACCGCCATCCGTGTCATCCTGTATTGTAAAAGGGGGTGTCATTGATCTATTGAGGATCCTGAATTCCGTGATGCCGATCTCAATATCACCAGTTGCAAGGTTGGGGTTCTTATTACTGCGTTCATAAACATTTCCAGTGGCCTGTATCACGAATTCCCTTCCCAGTGGATCTGCTTCTAGATTGCTGTTCAGGTTCTCCGAAAACAACAATTGCGTAATCCCGTATCGGTCCCGCAGGTCCACAAAAGTAATGCTGCCGAATTTGCGTATCGTCTGTACCCATCCCGCCAGGGTCACTGTCCTGGTTTTATCCGCCAGTCTTAAATCACCGCAAGTGTGTGTCCTGTACATGTTTGCCTTTGTTTGAGCGGCAAAGATAATGAAATGGCTACATCGTTCCTTCCTGGCCAAGGTGTTTTGGTTTGTACCATAAGTAGTAATAGGCAAGTATGAGGATACCACAGGCAAAAGGCAGCATGGCCAGGTGTTTATAGGTGAAGTTGCTGAAAAGTACGTGGGTATCAAAGGAAAAGAACTCGCTGATCATCCAGTAGGCATTGGCGCTGATCCAGAACGAGATGGCCAGGTTGTGGGTGAGTTCCGATACCATGTCGCGCGTGCGCCAGGCTATGACGATCGAGATGATGAGGGTGGGGAAGATCATAGCAATACCCAGCGGTTTCCATACCATGCACCAGCTGATGTCCTTAAAAAGCCAGAAAACAATGTGCAGGTTCTCCATTTTGCGAAAACGCAGTGGGATGATGTAGGTGTGGTCTGAAGCCATGTTTTATAAGTTATGAGATAAAAATACGCGAAATGGTAAAAACTTCGCCATCCACTCATAACTTATAACTCATATCAATCTTCAACATTTACCCGAATACCTTCGCTATGACTAGTGAACTCCGGGGCATACATACATTGAATGCTAGTGATACCATTACTGAAATTGCCGCTGTGTGTAACGAACATCGGGTATTCAAAAACATAAGTGCCCCGGCCAAGCCAGCCGAAAAAGAAATTGGTACTGGCGTCCTTGGTACTCTCATAATAACCCAGTCCACCCTGGTATTTGTACTCGCTGATGACATTCACGGGTTCCATGCAGGCAGCACGCATGTCCTTCATGTGCACATATTCCATGTCGCGGTCTACCCGCAGTTCAATCCGAACTTTTACCTTATCTCCCACCTTAAGCTCCGCGCCATCGGCCAAAGCCACCAATACAGGCCCTGTATCAGTATTTCGTTCTATGAACAGTTTCTTATTCAGCTTCAGGGGGGTCTCTGCAGGGGTTATTTTGTCAAGGTCTTCAAAATATTGCCAATAAACGCTGCCCCAACCTCCCAAACCCCCACCGCTCTCTGAGGGGGGAACTTTAGAGCCTGCAGATTTGATACTTACCATAATGTTACCCATCTCTGATTTTACCTTTTCTCCCTCTATTCGTTTCTTGAAATAACCTGTTCCTGCTTCCGTAGGATCATCGTTGCTTTTAATGGTTGTAGTACCAAGGGTTATGGTCACTTCCTTTTCCTCACTCAGCCAGTTGCTTCCGCTAAGTAATAAAGCATAACAGGCCTCGGAGGTAGCCTTGGTTGTCTTCCAGTTCTGCGTTTGTTTCTGCTTGAGCAACCAGGTCTTCAGGTCGTTGATGGTGGCTGTATTCTTGTCGATATCGGTAAAAGCCTCTATCATCATGGCCTGCGACTCAATAGGGGCCTGGTACCAGTAGTATCCACCCTCGGACCATTCCTTCCAGTACATACCCATCTCTTCATTGCTGATGGAATTCTGTTTCAAGGATTCGATAATCTGCTTAGGCGTATTCCCATCATTGCTGCGGTAAAGCGAGAGGGCGATCATAGCCTGCATATACTTGCTGTTACTGAGCCAGTATTTCTGCGACTGACCGCGGTAATAGGAATACGCTGTCACAGCTGCATCTGCTATTTTATATTCCGAAAAGAAACTCCGCATGTACAGGTATTCAATGTTTGTATAGTTCAGGTTGTTATCAGACAATTTTACCTTATACCGGATGAGATCTTTATAATCTTCTTCTAACTTCTTATCGAGATAGGGTATCGCCTTGTCCACCATGGGTTTTATCTTCCGGTACTCCTCTTCCGTCAGGGCATTAAGTTTGCGCAGGTGGCCGATGCCTGTGATAATATACTGGGTCATGTACCGGTCGTCCGGACCACCCTTGAACCAAACCAGGCCGCCGTTGGATGACTGCATCTCCCTGAGTTTGTTCAGGGCCTTATCTTGTTCATTGCCCATACGAATCATGTCGAAGAGCAGGGCGATATTCTTCTTTTGCTGTTGCTCGTTCTGTGCATCCAGCACCCAGGGTGTTTCCTGCAGCAAGGCCGATTTAAGTTCCTCATTTTGCTGCAGTTTGCTCTGCAATGCAGCGGTATCGGTATGCTGCCACCGGTCGAACACCGTTTTGATCCGGGGAACAGACCTGCTGATATAACTGGCCAGGGTATTCGCATAATACCGGTTAAAGGTCTGTTCAGCACATTCATAAGGATACTCCATCAGGTAGGGCAGGGCCTGTACTGCATACCAGGCAGGATTGCTGGTGTATTCAACCGTCAATGCATGATTGCTGAGTGTGGTCCCCTCCAAACTTCCCTGCATAGGAGCGGATCGGAGCAACTTTTCAAATTTAAACGCTTTACTGTTTAAGCCGCGGAGATTTAAAGGCAGGCTCTCAGTTACCAGCATTCTGTTGGTCAACACCGGCAGGGCCATCTCTTCCCCGTCGGAGAAGGTCTCCCCTTTTTTATTGGCCTTCGTTATGGCTGTAATGCGATAGGATAATGCTCCGTTGAAATTGTAGGGAATCTCCATGGGGAATTTCACCGCGCTGCTCTGCCCGGCCGCGATGGTGAAATACTGTAACGGGAATACATTTTTGAACCAGCCATCTACTGTTTTGCCTGTAACGGCATCCAGTAATTCAAGCTGTGCCGTGCCCGTTACCTCACTGTCGCCCAGGTTCACAATTTTAGCACTGAACTCCATATGATCACCCTCCCTCATAAAACGCGGGGCATTGGGCTGCACCATCAGGGGTTTCTGGGTGATGGTGGTCTTCTCCCCATAGCTACTGGACAGGTCCCGGGTATGCGCCAGTGTCATCAGCTTCCAGGTAGTGAGTGCTTCGGGAATGGTGAAAGAGAATTCCACATTACCGTCAGCATCTGTTCTCAGGTCAGGGAAAAAGAAAGCGGTCTCATTGAAGTTCTTACGTACCTGAA